>JAIXXW010000219.1 GCA_027490555.1 Comamonadaceae bacterium
GGCTTGCGCGACAGCAAAAAGAAGCGCACCGCGTCCTTGCTGGTCCACTCGATCAGGTCGCGCAGCGTGACGTAGCTGCCTGCACGTTTGGAGATCTTGACCTCTTCGCCCCCGCGCATCACCCGCACCATGGTGTGCAGCACATAGTCGGGGTAGCCCTCGGGGATGCCCACACCCGCCGCTTGCAAGCCGGCGCGCACACGCGCGATGGTGCCGTGGTGGTCGGTGCCCTGGATGTTCACCACCCGGGTGAAGCCCCTTTCCCATTTGGTGATGTGGTAGGCCACATCGGGCACAAAGTAGGTGTAGCTGCCGTCGCCCTTGCGCATGACCCGGTCCTTGTCGTCACCGTAGTCGGTGGACCTGAGCCACAGGGCGCCGTCGTGTTCGTAGGTCTTGCCCGCGTCGCGCAGTTTTTGCACGGCGGCATCGACCTTGCCGCTGGTGTACAGGCTGGACTCGAGGTAGTAGTTGTCGAACCGGACGTCAAAGGCCTTCAAATCCAGATCCTGCTCATGGCGCAGGTAGGCCACCGCAAACAGGCGCATGCCGTCCAGGTCATTCACATCGCCACTGCCGGTGAATTCGCGGTCGTCGGACCGCACGGTTTTGCGGGCCATGAAGTCGTTGGCGATGTCCTGGATGTAGTCGCCGTTGTAGGCGGCCTCGGGCCACTGGGCATCGCCGGGCTTGAAGCCCTGGGCGCGCAACTGGGTGGAGTGGGCCAGGGTGTTGATCTGCACGCCCGCGTCGTTGTAATAGAACTCGCGGTAAACCTGCAGCCCTTGGCTGGCCAGCAGATTGCAGATGGCATCGCCCAGCGCGGCCTGGCGGCCGTGGCCCACGTGCAGGGGGCCGGTGGGGTTGGCCGAGACGAATTCCACCAGCACCTTGTGGGGCTGGGCCGCTTGCTCGCCAAAGCATTCGGCCGCCTGCAGCACTTCGTGCACCACCGCCTGTTTGGCCGCGTCTTTCAGGCGGATGTTGATGAAGCCTGGGCCGGCGATCTCGACAGCCTGAGCCCAGCGCTCGAAGGCCGGTGTGCCCAGCAAGGCGGTGCGCAGGTGTTCGGACAATTGCCGGGGGTTTTGCTTGAGGGCTTTGGCCAGCTGCATCGCGGCTGTGCACGCCAAGTCCCCGTGTGCGGCCACTTTGGGCGATTCAAAAGCCGCACGCGCGCCTGCGCCGGGTTGGAGTTTTTCAAGCTCGGCGGCCAGGGCCGAGAGCAAATGTTGTTTGGCAGAAAGCATAGGAGGCCGATTTTACGGGCAGCACCCCGCTGGCCCAGGTGGTGCAGCGCACGGCCGTGGGCATCCCAGGTCAATGGCCGTTGGCCTGCCAGTACCCGGGTTGTGCGTAATGGTGTTTCAGGTGCTCGATCCACAGGCGCACGCGCAGGGGCAGGTGCTTGCGCTGGGGAAAGACCACAAAAATGCCGTTGGGCGGCGCCGCAAAGTCTTCCAGCAGCGCCACCAGCTGGCCGGAGCGGATTTCACGCTCCACCTCCCAGGTGCTGCGCCAGGCGATGCCGTAACCGGCCAGGCACCAGTCGTGCAACACCTGCCCGTCGGAGCAGTCCAGTGGTCCGCCCGGGCGCAGGTAGACCACGTCCTGGCCGCCTTCCGCAGGGTTGCGAAAGGCCCATCCCCGGGTTTGCGAGGCGTCGCTCGACAGGGTCAGGCAATCGTGCTGCAGCAAGTCCGAAGGTTGCTGGGGCGTGCCATGCCGCGCCAGGTAGTCCGGGGTGGCCACACACAGGCGGCGGTTGTCGGCCATGCGCACGCTGACCAGCGAGGAGTCGGGCAAATCGCCCACCCGCACCGCGCAATCGAAGCCCTCGGCCGCCAGATCCACCACCCGGTCGCTCAGGTTCAGGGAAATCGACACATCCGGGTGCAATTCGCGAAAGCGCGG
This sequence comes from Comamonadaceae bacterium, assembly GCA_027490555.1. Taxonomy (GTDB): domain Bacteria; phylum Pseudomonadota; class Gammaproteobacteria; order Burkholderiales; family Burkholderiaceae_C; genus Limnohabitans_A. Next base: position 1,915 of record JAIXXW010000219.1, read on the forward strand.
CACCAGCGGGGCCACATGCCGCCGTCCGAAACCGGCCGGTGCCGTGATGCGCAAATGCCCGCTGGCCTTGATGCCCCCGGCCGAGACACTGGCTTCGGCATTGGCCACGTCCGACAGCAGGCGCTGGCAATCTTCCAGGAAGGCGCTGCCTTCGTGCGTCAGGGTGATGCGGCGCGTGGTGCGCACCAGCAGCTTCACGCCCAGGCTCTCTTCCAGGGCGTCCAGCCGCCGGCCGATGATGGCCGGGGCCACGCCCTCGGCCCGGGCCGCAGCGGTCAGGCTGCCTTTGCTGGCCACCGCGACAAAGGTTTCAAAGGCTTTGAGTTTGTCCATGCGGCCCGATTATGCGGGTTCAGGTTTGCAATGTCGCCGAAGATGGGCTTGATTGGCCTCATCTCTGTAGGAGCCCACCCTGTGGGCGATGGGGGCGGGAGCCATCGCCCACAGGGGTGGGCTCCCACAAGAGATGAGCTCAGACAAGGGCTGGGATTCCACAACAGGTGGGCTCCCACAAGCGGTGGGCTCCTGCAAGAGGGGGGCAGCTTCAGCGGCCGGGCCAGCCCTTGGGCAAACCCGCCTCGGGCGTCATGCCGTACAGCGGTTCGCCAGGCAGCCCGGCCATCAAGGGTGCGCGTGCGGCCATGAGCAGGTCCAGGTCGACGCCGGTGTCCACGCCCATGGCCTCGAACATGAACACCAGGTCTTCGGTCACCACATTGCCCGAGGCGCCCGGGGCGTAAGGGCAGCCGCCCAATCCGCCGAGCGAGCTGTCGAAGGTGCGCACACCGGCCTCGTAGGCGGCCAGGCAATTGGCCAGGCCCAGGCCCCGGGTGTTGTGCATGTGGGCCGCGCCCGCCAGTTCACCCACCTCTTGGAAAAGTGCCTTGAACAGGCGCCCCACCTGCGCCGGGTTGGCCATGCCGGTGGTGTCCGACAAGCCAATCTCGTCCACGCCCGTTTCGGCCAGCAGCACGGCCAGACGCAGCACATCGCCTTCGGGCACCTGGCCTTGCAATGTGCAGCCAAAAGCGGTGGACATGCCCACTTCGACCGGCACACCCGGTGCGAGCTCGTCGCGCAGGCGCAGCACGGCCCGCACCTCATCGACCATGGCCTCGGGGGTTTTGCGCACATTCGCCAGGGAATGCGCCGCGCTGGCCGACACGGGCAGGGTCAGCTTTTGCGCCCCCGCCTGCAAGGCGGCCTGCGCCCCCCGCAGGTTGGGCACCAGGGCCATCACCCGCACCGCGCTGTGGCGCAGGGCGTGTTGCACCACCTGCGCCGCATCGGCCATTTGGGGCAAGAGGTGGGTGGGCACGAAAGAGGCGACTTCGATCTCGCGCAGGCCGGCCGCCGCCAGGGCATCGATCCAGCGCAGCTTGTCGGCCGTCGCCATGGTGGCCTGGACCGATTGCAGGCCATCGCGCGGACCGACTTCGCTGATCAGCACGGCAGGGGTGTGGGGGCGTGTCATGAGCGCATTAAACCGCATGGCGCGGCCCGGCCCCGCCGAAGCGCCGCTGGGTATTTGTGATCAAAAGTCATGGGTATATGGATTTCGGACGTGTTTATCTGTGTGGAAATTTACAATAGAGTGCTTCATCCCAAGGCCACCCGCGCGTCTGTCAGGCCGTGCACCTGGGCCATTGCCGATTTTTTTGACCCGACCCCAGAGGTTTTCATGACTGCACGCACCACCATCCACAACCTGCACGTGGCCAAGCCCTTGCTGAGTTTCATCAACGACCAGATGCTGCCCGCCACGGGCGTGGACAAAGACACGTTCTGGAAGGGCTTCAACGACATCGTGGCCGACCTGGCCCCGAAAAACATCGCCCTGTTGGCCGAGCGCGACCGCATCCAGACCGCCATGGACGCGTGGCACAGCGCCAACCCCGGCCCGGTGCTGGAGGGCAAGGCCATGAAGGCCTACCGCAAACACCTCAGCCAGATCGGCTACCTGGTGCCCGAGCCCAAGAACGCCCAGGCCACCACCGCCAACGTTGATGCCGAGCTGGCCAAGCTGGCCGGTCCCCAGCTGGTGGTGCCCATCTTGAACGCCCGTTACGCCCTGAACGCCGCCAACGCCCGTTGGGGTTCTTTGTACGACGCCCTCTATGGCACCGATGCGATTTCCGAGGCCGATGGCTGTGAAAAGGGCACAGGCTACAACCCCCGGCGCGGGGCCAAAGTCATCGACTACTGCCGCCATGTGCTCGACCGCTGCGCGCCTTTGAAGACCGGCTCGCACGTGGGCAGCCGGGGCTATGCCATCCAAGCCGGCCAGCTGGTCGTGACCCTGGCCAATGGCAAAAGCACCCCACTGGCCAAGCCCAAGCAGTTGGTGGGCTACACCGGCGACCCCAAGGCACCCGCTTCGGTGCTGTTCGTGCACAACGGCATCCACCTCGACCTGCAGATCAACAAAAACACACCGATCGGCCAGACCGATCCCGCCGGCGTGTCCGACCTGATCGCCGAAAGCGCCCTGTCCACCATCCTCGACCTGGAAGACTCGGTGGCCGCGGTGGACGCCGAAGACAAAGTGCTGGCCTATGCCAACTGGCTGGGCATCTTGCAAGGCACCTTGAGCGAAGAAGTGCACAAGGGCGGCAAGACCTTCACCCGCACCATGAACGGGGACCGGGTCTACACCAAACCCTCGGGCAAGGGCACGGTTAAGCTGCACGGTCGCTCGCTGCTGTTCGTGCGCAACGTCGGTCACCTGATGACCAACCCCGCCATCCTCTACAAGGCGGCCGATGGCAGCCTGAAAGAGATCCCCGAGGGCATCCTGGACGCCATGGTCACCGTGACCTGCGCCCTGGTGGACCTGCAGAAAAAGTCCTCGCACCCGCTGCGCAACAGCCGCACCGGCAGCGTCTACATCGTCAAGCCCAAGATGCACGGCCCCGCCGAAGTGGCGTTTGCCGACGAGCTGTTTGGCCGCGTCGAAAAAGTCATCGGCATGAAGCCCTCCACCGTCAAGCTGGGCATCATGGACGAAGAGCGCCGCACCAGCGCCAACCTCAAAGCCTGCATTGCCGCGGCCAAGAGCCGCGTGGCCTTCATCAACACCGGTTTCCTCGACCGCACCGGCGACGAGATGCACACCTGCATGCTGGCCGGCCCGGTCATGCGCAAGGGCGACATCAAGAACAGCACCTGGCTGGCCGCCTACGAGAAGAACAACGTGAATGTGGGCCTGGCCTGCGGCCTGCGTGGCCGTGCCCAGATCGGCAAAGGCATGTGGGCCATGCCCGACCTGATGGCCGACATGCTCAAGGCCAAGATCGGCCACCCCCTGGCCGGTGCCAACACCGCCTGGGTGCCCAGCCCGACAGCCGCCACCTTGCACGCCATGCACTACCACCAGGTGGACGTGCCCGCCTTGCAAAAGAAAATGGAAAAGGCAGTGGCCAAGCAAGACGCCAAAGCCCTGCGCGAAGCCACGCTGAACCAGTTGCTGCAGTTCCCCGTGGTGGCCCAGGACGCCGCGACTTGGTCGGCCGAGGACAAGCAAAAAGAACTCGACAACAACGCCCAGGGCATCCTGGGTTATGTGGTGCGTTGGGTTGACCAGGGTGTGGGCTGCTCCAAGGTGCCCGACATCAACGGCGTGGGCCTGATGGAAGACCGCGCCACGCTGCGCATCTCTAGCCAGCACATGGCCAACTGGCTGCACCACGGGGTCGTGACCGAGAAGCAAGTCAAGCAAACCATGCAGCGCATGGCCGCCGTGGTGGACGCGCAAAACGCCGGAGATGCCGCCTACCAGCCGATGGCCGGCCACTTCGCCAAGTCGGCCGCTTACAAGGCCGCTTGCGATCTGGTGTTCCAAGGCAAGGCCCAGCCCAGCGGCTACACCGAGCCCTTGCTGCACGCCTGGCGACTGAAGGTCAAGGCCAAGGCGAAGGCCTGATGTTCGGGGCGAATCGCCCCGTCCCACCCCAGTTCGGCGTCATATGACCCGGGTTCTGAGCCATCAGACCCGGGTTTTTTCTTTGGAGAGCGCTGTGCAGGTTTTGCCTCAACCCCTGCATGGCTTCCATTCTGTCCGCACGGGCAGACCCGGGAAGAAGATGGGCACCCAGGACCATTCGCCCATGGAGTTTTGTCGGACAAGCCAACCTTCATGAACGTGGGACAGCAACGCTTGTGAATACCAATAAATCAAATAACCCATTCGCGAAAATCTTTCGACCTCATTGTTGATCGATTTGCATTTGTTTCGAAATAATCAAAATTTCTGAATTAATTTAAATGTTGATTAATCTGATAAGAATTTCAAAATAGGCGTATAAATCTATATTTTCGATCGCATTGTCAGCTGAGAAGCAGTTACCGGGAGATGATTCCAATGGCCAAGTCAAAGCCTCTTTCGTCCGCTCAAGCCAAGCTTGACCATGGGCAGGAGCACACCAACACGAAAACCGTCAAACGGACCGCCAAAACCGACCCATTTGCCACCGATAAATTGCTGCTGCCAGTGGACAATGATCTCCAACAGGCTGTGGCATCCGAGCTCAAGAAGAGTGTGGACCTGCGCAAGAAAGTCATGCGCGATGACGAGCCGACTGTCGACGAGTTGCAGACCGCCTCGGCCGAAACGGACCTGAGCACCGCCACCAGCCTGGGTGACAGTCCAATGCTTTTGGCGCAGGCCACGCAGGCGACGGCTTCAGGCGCTTCCGGTACGTCAGCCAGCACCGCCACCGCTGCTGGCGCTGGCGCTGCCACAGGGACAACTGCTGCTGTCACCACAGCCAGTGCAGTTGCCTCGGCCGTCACGCTGTCAACCGTGGCCATGGTCGCCGGGGCCGTGGCCCTGGTTGAGAGGAGCAAGTCAGACGACACCGATGACACGCCTCCGGTCTCAGGCACACTGATCCTCACTGGCCTGGATGACACAGGGGCCTCTGACAGTGACGGCATCACCACCGACAACAGCTTTGGGTTGAGCCTGACGGGTCAGGAAGCCGGCAGCAAGGTGGTGTACCAGCAAAGTCTTGACGGTGGTCAGACGTGGACGAACCTGACGGGTACCAGCCTGAGCGGCTTGGTCGATGGGGCGTACCAGTTCCGTGCGCAGGTGACCGATGCGGCGGGCAACGTGGCCACCAGCAATGTGCAGAGCGTGACGGTGGACACAACACTCACATCTGCGGGCACGCTGAGCCTGATTGGTTTGGAAGACACGGGCAGTTCCGGCAGCGATCGCATCACCAATGACAACGCCTTTGGGCTGAGCCTGACGGGCCAGGAGGCGGGCAGCACGGTGGTGTACCAGCAAAAACTGGGCAGTGGCGAGTGGACGAACCTGACAGGTGCCAGCCTGAGCGGCCTGGCCGATGGGGTGTACCAGTTCCGTGCCCAGGTGACGGATGCGGCGGGCAACGTGGCCACCAGCAATGTGCAGAGCGTGACGGTGGACAAGGCGCTGCCCACAGCCGGCACGCTGAGCCTGAGCGGCCTGGTGGACACCGGCACCCTCAACAACGACGGCATCACCAGCGACGACACCTTTGGGCTGAGCCTGACGGGTCAGGAGGCGGGCAGCACGGTGGTGTACCAGCAAAAACTGGGCAGTGGCGAGTGGACGAACCTGACAGGTGCCAGCCTGAGCGGCCTGGCCGATGGGGTGTACCAGTTCCGTGCGCAGGTGACCGATGCGGCGGGCAACGTGGCCACCAGCAATGTGCAGAGCGTGACGGTGGACCGAACAGCCCCCGAACGCACAGTCACACCCATCAAATCCGACGCCGACACCCAAATCGTCAGCATTGAGTACGTGGAGGCACTCGACGCCAGTGCCGTGTTGGACACCAACGCATTCGAGGTGACCACTGCCGGGGTGATCAATCCTGTCAGCACGGCGGTCATTTCTGGCAACAAGGTGCTTCTGACCCTGATCAATCCTTTCCTGCAGACCGACAGGGTCACGGTGGCCTACGCCGATGCTGTCGGTGATGACACCAATACTGTGCAGGACCGGGCGGGCAACGACGCCGAATCCTTTGTCCCGCTGTCAGCAGCCGACGGTTATATCCGGGGGGCCCAGATTTACCTGGAGGACCCCCAGGGCAACAGAACCGCACTGCCTGGTGTGGTCACCGATGATTTTGGTAACTTCTTTCTGCCCTCTGGCAGCAACCCCAACGGCTATGCCATCGTGGCCGTTGGTGGGGTCAACATCGACACGGGTATTCCCAACGAGACACCGCTCAAGGCCCCGGCGGGCTCGCTCACGGTCAACCCGCTGACCACCCTGGTTCAAAGCCTGATCCAGACCAATCCGGGCACATCGGTGGAAAACGCCTCGCAGCTGGTCGCGACCTCGCTCGGACTCGATGGCGTGGACCTGACCACCTTCGATCCACTTTCGGCCATGACGGTCGATGGTTCAGACCCGGTCGCGCTGGCGGCCCAGCAGGCCGCCGCCCAGGTGGCCACACTGGCCACTCTGGTGGGGGGGGACAGCACCAATGTGTTTGGTGCCATGGTCAACCAAATGGTGAACTCCGGCTCGCTGGACCTGACCGACTCGAACACCCTGACGGCCGTGGTCGGGACCGGCAATACATCCGTTCTTTCATCGGTCACCGATGCGATGGTCAGCATCAGCCAGGCGCAGGATCTGCTGTCAATCTCGGCCTCGCAGGCCCAGTTTCTGGACAACGTGGCACCAGGCCAAGCCTCGCTGACAGCACCAGCCCTGACCTCCGACAACACGCCCACCATCAGGGTCACGCTCTCGGACGTTCAGGCCAAAGACGGCTCGGCCGCGATTGCGGGTGACGTGGTCAGTTTGTTTGTCAATGGTGTCAAGGTCGACACGGCAGTGCTCACTGCGGCCCAGGTGACCCGTGGATTCGTAGAGTTTGACACGCCGGTTCTCAGCGATGGCCCGCAAACCATCAGCGCTCAGGTTTCGGACCAGTCGGGCAACACCAGCACCTTGGCCAGTGTGTCTCTGACCGTGGACACTGCTGCGCCTTTGGCCCCTGCCATTGGCCCGCTGGCGACGGACGACGTGGTCAATGCAAGCGAGCAGTCTGCCCTTGTCCAGGGCACAGCCGAAGCCGGCAGCACCGTGCTGTTGACCCTCGGCGCAGGCAATGTCAAAACCCTGACTGCCCATGCCAACACCGGGGCGTGGAGTTACACCCTGACCCCGAGCGATGTTTCTGCCATGGGGCAGGGCGCTGAAGAGGTGTCGGCCGTGGCCACGGACGCCGCTGGCAACACCAGCCCGATCGCCACCCGCACCGTGGTGATTGACACCCAGGCCCCCACCATCGGTGCAGTCATCACCGGTGCCAACGACAACGTGGCACCCACAACGGGCAATGTGGCCTCTGGCGGCACCAGCAACGACAACACCCTCGAATTGTCTGGCACGCTGACCAGCACGCTGGGGCAAGGCGAGGCGCTGCGGGTCTACGCCCGCGCTGGGGGCGCAGCAGAGGTCTTGCTCGGCCAGGCTTCGGTATCCGGCACCAACTGGACATTCACGACACCCGGTTTGGCCAATGTGGCCTACGATTTTCTGACCCGTGTGGAAGACGCGGCGGGCAACACCGGCGAATTCAGTGCTGCTTACCAGGTGACGGTGGACGCCAGCACCCCGACGCAAAGCGTTGTCATTGCGACTTCGCAAGGCATCGGCAACGATGCCACCCCCACCCTGGTAGGCAGTGTTTCTGCAGAGCTGGCCGCTGGCTACAAGCTGGTGGTTTACGACGGCGGTGAGCGTCTGGGGCTGGCCGATGTGTCGGGTCTGAACTGGACATTCACACCCAGCAGCAACCTGAGCGATGGCGTTCACGCATTCCTAGCTGTGGTTGAAAGCGCAGGCGGCAATCAGGGCAGTTTTAGCGCAAACGTGCTGTTCACCATCGACACGGCCACGCCCAACACACCGGTCATCAACACCGTCGCGGTCGACGACAGGATCAATGCCTCTGAACAGTCGTTCAGCATCACCGGCCAGGCCGAGGCCCACGCCAGCGTCAGCCTGACCCTGGGCTCCGGTAACGTCAGGACCGTGACAGCCAATGCCAATGGCCTCTGGTCCTATGCGCTCCAGGCCTCTGATTTGGGCGCCATGGGCCAAGGGGCAGAAACCATCGTGGCGGTGGCCCGCGACGCGGCCGGCAACGTCAGCCAGCAAACAACCCGCACCATTGCGATAGACACCCTGACCCAGGCTGCTCCGACCCTCACATCGGACCTGCAGATCAATGCCGCAGACAGGGCGGCAGGCCTGTCGATCACCGGTATCAGCGAGGCCAATTCTGCGGTCACGCTGGGCTTCGCCGGGGCCTCTCGGCAAGTCACTGCTGACGCTGGCGGCAAGTGGACCTACAGCCTGAGCTCGGCCGATTTCCAGTTACTGGGCCAGGGCCTCAACAAACCCCTGACGGTCACAGCCCGGGATGCCGCTGGCAACACCAGCGCGATCACCAACGCCAGTCTTGACATCGATACTGTCGCGCCGGTATTTGCCGGCTTCGGCCTGAGCGATGCCAGTGACACCGGCATCAAGGGCGATGCCAGGACCCAGCAACTGCGACCGACCATCGAGTTCACGGCTGAAACAGGCATCACTTTCGATGTGTACCTGGACGGGGTGCTGCAAAACGCCCAACCTCAGCAAGGTGCAAACATCGGTGCCAACCTCAGCGCCTACAGCTACACCTTCAGCGCCGATGTGAGCGAAGGTCCACACACCATCAGGCTGGTGGGGGCCGATGCGGTGGGAAACACCACGGTCCGCAGCGCCACCATCGTGGTGGACAACACCGCACCCGGCGAGCCCACGGTCACCGACAACCTTGCGGGCATGGCCAATGCCCAGACCAGCCAGGTGGTTTACACCTACACCTTTGCCGAACCCGTGGCGGGTCTGTCGCCCGATGACTTCACGGCAGTCAATGGCACGGTGACAGCGGTCAGCAAGGCCCTCTCGGGCGCCTACAGCAACGTTTGGACGGTCAGCGTCACACCGAATCCGGGCGTCAACGGCCAAGCCATTTCGCTCACCCTCAAGGCCAACACGGTCAACGATGCTGCGGGCAATGTCAACGTCCAGTCGGTCAGCGCCGAACAGATGCTCGACAACGTGGCACCCACTGCCGGGGTCGCGATCGTCAGCGTAGAAGACAACGTCGGTGCTTTGCAGGGCCCGGTGACTGCCGGTTCCGCCACAGACGACAGCATGTTGCTGTTGACCGGCACCCTGACTGCACCCATCTCCGGTTCTGAAACCCTGGTCGTGTTCGACGGGGCTGAACGACTGGGTGTGGCCACCGTGAGCGACACCAGCTGGAGTTTCACCACCGCCAGTCTGAGCAACGGTCAGCACAGGTTCTCGGTACGGTTGCAGGATGCCGCGGGCAACCTCGGCTCACCCAGCAGCGACTATCAGGTCGCAGTCGATGCCACGCCCTTGTCCTCCAGTGCGACAGTCACTGGGGCGCAGGATGACGTGGCCGGCGGCGTGTTGGGTGCTGTTACCTCGGGCGGTCTCACCAACGACGCGCGGCCCACATTGCAAGGCGCAGTGGTCGGAGAATTCGAAGCTGGACAGAAAGTGGTGGTTTATGCCGGCCAACAGGCGCTGGGTGATGCCACTGTCAACGGCAGCAGCTGGAGTTTCACCCCTGCCCAAGCCCTGACCGACGGGCTGTACAGCTTCACTGCGGTGGTGCAGAACGAGGCAGGCAATCAGAGTGCACCGGCTGCACCCTGGGTTTTGACTGTTGACACTCAGCCTTCTCTGGCAGGCGCAGGCATGCGGGCCACATCGGTCACGCAAGGCACGCTCGATACCGTCAATGACTTCACCACCAACCGCGCCAACGTCGCCCTCTCATTCAATTACACGGGTGCAGACCTTCAGGCTGGAGAGAAGTTCCAGTATTCCACCAATGGCACTGCCTGGACAGACATCCCTGCCAGTGCCGTGAACGCCAACACCAACACGATCACGCTGGCCAATCTGGTTGTCAGTGACAGCCCTGAGGTGCAAGTGAGAAGCGTGGACGCCGCTGGCAACACCAGTGCCAATCTGGTCGCGCAAAGAATCACCTACGATGCCACGCCACCTGTACCGGGTGCCTTGGGCTTTGTGGGCCTCGATGACTTGGGTCGGCTGAACAACGACCGCATCACCAGCGACAACACCTTCTCGCTGAGCCTGCCTCAGCCTGAGAATGGCGCGTCTGTTGCCTACCAGCAGCAACTGGGCAGCGGAGCCTGGACAAACCTCGGCAGCTCCCAACTCACTGGCTTGGCCGATGGCACCTACAGGTACCGTGCACAGGTCACGGATATGGCCGGCAATCAGGCCTTGAGCGAAGTGGTGCAAGTGACCGTGGACAGAACGGCGCCGGTCTTGCCCAACCTGGCCCTCTCCAATGACACGGGCAGCAACGCTTCAGACAATCTCACCCGGGACGCATCCCTGAGCCTGAGTGCGCCTGCCGCGGGTGTCACGCGCACATTTGCGGTCAACGAAGGGGCCTCATCTGACAGCTACACCGCACCCACCACGTCCGGTGATTACACGGTGGTGGTGACCGACACGGATGCAGCAGGCAACGCCGCCTCTGCAACCCTGAGCTTCAAGCTCGATGCCCTGGCCCCCAACAAGCCGCAGATCAGCTTGATCACAGACAACAGTGGCAACACCGGCGACCGCATCACCAACGACAGGGCCCCGGTTTTCTCGGTCACAGCCGAAGCCGGCGTGACGCTCAAGGTCGGACAAAACGGTCAGGAAACCGCAACGCCCTACACCGTGCAGGAAACGTCAGCTGGCCAGTACACCATCACCTTCACCGGGAACCTGGCCGACGGTGGCTACGGCATAGTCGCCATTGACGCTGCAGGCAACATCAGCTACACGCCCGTGGCCGCTGACGGCGCAGCCTTTCTGATTGACAGCACCAGGCCACAAACTGCGGTGATCAGGGCCATCGCGGACAACAGCGGCATCAGCACCGACCGCATCACCAACGACACAACGCCTGTCCTCACCGTGGTGGCCGAGCCGGGCGCTGAATTGCGGGTGGAGCAAAACGGTGTGGTCATCTCCCAGGCCTACACGTTTGTTGAAGTGCCCAACAGTCCTGGCATTTACACCATCAGCTTTACCGAGGTGCTGGACGACGGCAGTTATGGTGTGCGGGTGATCGACCGGGCTGGCAACACCAGCAACCTGTTGGCGGGCGATCAGCCCTTCAACTTCAAGATCGATTCCAGCACGATGGAGCCCGACGTCAGAAACATCGTGGGCAATGGTGTGGTGAACATCGAAGCCTACAACGCCTTGGTCTCGAAAGACTCCAACGTGATCATCGCTGGCACGGCTGAGCCCTATGCAACAGTCGTGATCTGGGAAGGGACAGACGCGCCGGATCAAGACAGCCTCCAACTCCAGGCCGATGCCAAGGGCGCATGGGCCTTGACCTACAAGGATGTGGCTGTTGGTTTGCTGCCTGATGAGACCATTTTCCAGATCAACGAGATCATCGATCTGAGGTTGATGGCCACGGACGTGGCGGGCAACAGTTCCAGCATCACGACCCGGACCCTGACGGTTGATCGGGAAGCTCCTGCTGTGACGGCGGTGACGGACGGCACGCAGGCGGCGCTGACGAACGCGCCCATCAGCTTCAGCGTGACGCTCAACGAAGCCTTGTCTGCTCAGCTGGGCACAGCCAACTTCACGGCCACCAACGGCACGGTCAGCCAGGTCAGCCAGATCAACCCCACCAACTACACGGTGGTGGTGACGCCCACAGCCGGTGTGGCCTCGGGCAGTGTGGCGCTGAGCCTGGTGGGGGGCAGCCTCAAGGATGCAGCCGGCA
>JAIXXW010000227.1 GCA_027490555.1 Comamonadaceae bacterium
ACGCTGCGCATCCTGGGCATCGATCCGGGCCTGCAGACGACCGGCTTTGGCGTGATCGACATCAGCGGTTCACGCCTGAGCTATGTGGCCAGCGGGGTGATCCAGACCACCCGCGAAGAGATGGGCAATCTGCCTGCACGGCTCAAAGTCCTCTACGAGGGCATTCGTGAAATCAGCCAGCGCTACCAACCCGATGTGGCCTCGGTCGAGATCGTTTTTGTCAACGTCAACCCGCAGGCGACTTTGCTGCTGGGTCAGGCCCGTGGTTGTTGTGTCACCGCGCTGGTCTCCTCGGGCCTGCCGGTGGCCGAATACACCGCCTTGCAGATGAAGCAGTCGGTGACGGGCCACGGACGGGCCGCCAAATCCCAGGTGCAGGAAATGGTCAAGCGCCTGCTGCAGTTGCCCGTGCTGCCGCGGCAAGACGCCGCCGATGCCCTGGGCATGGCCATCACCCATGCCCATGCCAGCCCGTCGATGAACAAACTGGCGGCGCAGGGCGTGCTCAACCGCAAAACCCACGGCATGTTCAGAAGTGGCCGCAGCCACTGATGCCGGCCTGGGCCCGGCTTCAGATTTCGAAGTTGTCAATCAGCCGGGTGTGGCCCAATTTGGCCGCGCCCAGGACCACCAGGGCGTCGCCCGCTTGCGGGGCTTGCAGGTCATGGCGGCGGCGCACGGTCAGGTAGTCGGGCTGCCAGCCGCGCTGGCGCAGCCCCGCCATCGCCTTGGCTTCCAGGCTGGGCAGATGGGTGGCCAGCGCCTCGGCCGCGGCCAAGGCATCGCGCCCCAGGGCGCGCAGGGCCAGGCTCAACTGCAGGGCCTCGGCGCGTTCGGCCTCGCTCAGGTAGCCATTGCGCGAGCTCAGGGCCAGACCGTCTTCGGCGCGGCAGGTGTCCACCCCCATGATCTCGATGGGCAGGGCGAACTGGCGCACCATCTGGCGGATCACCATGAGTTGCTGGTAGTCCTTTTTGCCAAAAGCAGCCACGCCTTGGGATTTGCCAGCGAACACGCAGCTGAACAATTTCATCACCACGGTGGACACACCGGTGAAAAAACCGGGCCGGAATTGGCCTTCCAGAATGTCGCCCAGGGCCGGATCGGCATGCACCTTGACGGTTTGGGGCTCAGGGTAGAGGTCGGTTTCACGGGGCGCGAAGACGACATCGCAGCCCGCCGCCTCCAGCTTGGCGCAGTCGGCTTCCCAGGTGCGGGGGTAACTGTCGAAGTCCTCGTGCGGCAGAAATTGCAGGCGGTTCACAAAGATGCTGGCCACGGTGCAGTCACCCTGAGGCTTGGCCAGGTCGATCAGGTGGATGTGGCCTGCATGCAGATTGCCCATGGTGGGCACAAAGGCGGGGCGCTGGCTGGGGGCCAGATGCCGGCGCAGTTCTTCAATCGATCGGGCGATGCGCATGGGTCCAAACGCCTTCACCAGGCGTGCAATGCATTGTCGGGGAAACTGCCGTCCTTGACGGCGCGCACATAAGCGCTCATGGCCTCGAGCACGCTCTGCTGACCGGCCATGAAGTTGCGGACGAATTTGGGGTTTTTGCCCAGGTTGACACCGAGCATGTCGTGCATCACCAGCACCTGGCCAGCGGTGCCCTGGCCTGCGCCAATGCCGATGGTGTGACAGCGTGGCAGCGCATCGGTGAGCTGGGCCGACAGGGCCGCGGGCACCATCTCCAAAACCAGCATGCTGGCGCCGGCGTCTTGCAAGGCGAGGGCGTGCTGGCGCAAGGTGTCGGCCGCATCGCCTCGGCCTTGCACCCGGTAGCCCCCCAGCGCGTGCACGGTCTGGGGCGTCAGTCCCAGGTGCGCGCACACCGGGATGCCCCGCTCCACCAAAAACCGCACGGTCTCGGTGGTCCAGCCACCGCCTTCGAGCTTGACCATGTGCGCACCCGCCTGCATCAGGACGGTGGCGCTGCGCAGGGCCTGTTCGCGCGACTCCTGGTAGCTGCCAAACGGCAGATCGCCAATGATCCAGGCCGTGCCTTGCACGCGCCGCACGCCCCGGGCCACGCTCTCGGTGTGGTAGCGCATGGTCTCCAGGCTCACCCCCACGGTGCTGGGCAGGCCCTGGCACACCATGCCCAGCGAATCGCCCACCAAAATGCATTCGACACCGGCCGCATCGGCCACGGCCGCGAAGGTGGCGTCGTAGGCGGTGAGCATGGTGATCTTCTCGCCCCGTTCGCGCAACTCGTTCAGGCGCGGCAGGCTGATGGGTTTGCGCGCTGCGACCGGCGAAGCGGGCGGGAGTGTGCCGTAGGGCGTGACGTGGGATGAAGACATGCGCAGTGCAGGGGCGGCTGGCGCCAGCCCCTTCAATGGGGGGTGTAGGCCAGGCGGACGTAAATGGGGGCAAAAGCTTCGGCCTGGGTGATCTCGATCAGGGACTCTTTGGCCAGCTCCAGCAGGGCAATGAAGGTGACCACCAGCACCGGGGTGCCCAAGCTGGGGTCGAACAGGTGCTCGAACTCGACAAACTTGCGGTCCTGCAGGTGCTTGAGAACAATGCTCATGTGCTCGCGAACGCTCAGTTCTTCGCGACTGATCCGGTGGTGCTGCACCAAATTGGCCCGTTTCAGGATATCGCGCCAGGCCGATTGCAATTCGTCCAAGGCCACATCCGGGAAGCGCGGCTGCAGGCTTTGTTCGATGTAGACCTGCGCCTGCAGGAAGTCGCGGCCGTGTTGGGGGATCGCGTTCAGCTGCAGCGAGGCCAGCTTGATCTGCTCGTACTCCAGCAGGCGGCGCACCAACTCGGCCCGAGGGTCTTCGGCCTCTTCGCCTTCGGCCAGGCGCTTGGGCGGCAAGAGCATGCGGGACTTGATCTCGATGAGCATCGCGGCCATCAGCAGGTACTCGGCGGCCAACTCCAGGTTGCGCTGGCGAATTTCGTCCACATAGCTCAGGTACTGGCGCGTCACGCCTGCCATGGGGATGTCCAGGATGTTGAAGTTCTGCTTGCGGATCAGGTACAGCAAAAGGTCCAGCGGGCCTTCAAAGGCCTCCAGAAACACCTCCAGCGCGTCCGGCGGGATGTACAAATCCCTGGGCATGGAGAACAGGGGCTCGCCGTACAGGCGCGCCACCGCCACGTTGTCCACCACAACGGGCAAGACCGAATCCAGATCCGCAGGGACGGGTTCGTGTTCGGCGCTGGTCTGGCTCATGCCTGGGAAGGGCTTGTTCAAGCCTTGGTCTGGTAAACGTAGGGTTGCTGGGGCACCCGTGCCGCTTTGGCGTTGGCGTGGAACTGGGCGTCCATGCCGGTGTCCCACAGCAGGGCCCTGCCTTGGCGCTGCTGGGCTTCGAGCTCAGGGCGCTCGGTTTTCAGCTGGTTCAGGAACTGGGTGGTGTCGGAGGTGTAATGGGGACGTGCAAAAGGGAACATGGCGGGGCGGTCAATGCAAAAACAAGGATTTTAAGGCTTCGGTGGTGCCACCGTAGCGTCTTCCAGGCCCATGAGTTGGGCCAGTCCCGCGCGTTCGATCAGGGACCGTGGTTGGGGGTGGAGTCCGCACAACACCAGCCGGCCCCCGCGCTGGCTCAGGCTGCGTTGCACCTGCTCCAGGGCCTCCAGGCCGGTGGTGTCCAGGGACAGCAGCTGCCGCAGGTCCAGCCGCATCAGCAGGCCAGCTGGGGCAGTGTCGGCGGCATCTTGCAAAGCGTCCAGTTTGGACGCCGCGCCGAAAAACAAGGCGCCCGTCAGCCGGGCTTCCAGCCTGTGGCCTTCGTGGCGGGTGATGTCGACGCTGAACAGGCTGCTTTGCCGGCGCACAAACAGCACGACGGCCAGCACCATACCCAATTGCAGGGCCACCGTCAGGTCAAAGACGATGGTCAACACAAACGTCGACACCATGATCAGGCGGTAATGCACGCTGAAGCGTTGGAGCCGCGCGAATTCGCGCCACTCTCCCATGTTCCAGGCCACAAACAACAACACCCCCGCCAGCACCGACAGCGGGATGTGTGCCGCCAGCGGTGCGGCCAGCAAGACCACGGCAGCCAGGGTCAGGGCATGCACCATCCCGGCCACGGGCGACACTGCACCCGAGCGGATGTTGGTCACTGTGCGGGCAATCGTGCCGGTGGCAGGCATGCCGCCAAAAAATGGCACCACCGTGTTGGCAATGCCCTGGGCCATCAGCTCCTGGTTGGGGTCGTGCTTGGGGGTATCGCTGAGCTGGTCTGCCACGCGGGCGCACAGCAGGGACTCGATGGCGCCCAGCAGGGCGATCGTCAGCGTGGGCACCACCAGCTGTTTCACCGTCTCCCAGGAAAAAGCGGGCCAGGCCAGTACCGGCAGGCTGGCGGGGATGCCGCCGTAGCGAGAGCCGATGGTCTCGACCGGCAGCTGCAGTGCCCATGCCAGCAGCGACAGGCTCAGCAGGGCCATCACCGGTGCCGGCAAGCGCGAGGTGGCTTGCAGCGCACTCACGCCCTGCAAGCTGCCGAGCTGGCGGCGAAACTGGGAGTCCACCGCCCACAGGCGAGGCCATATGAACAGACCCAGCACGGCCAGTGCCGCCAGCGCAAAAGCATGGGGATTGAAACTGCCGATGGCACCGGACAGGGCACCGATCTGGCTGAAAAAATCCGCCGGCATGTTGTCGATCCTCAAGCCCATGGCGTCGCGCAGCTGGGACAGGCCAATCAGCACCGCAATGCCGTTGGTGAACCCGATGACCACACCCACCGGGACATAACGCACCACCGAGCCCAGGCGCAGCCAGCCCAGCAGGAAGAGCAGCACACCGGCGCTGATGGTGGCGATCAGGAGGTTGGCCAAGCCATGGCGCTCGACGATGCCGTAAACGATGACGATGAAGGCACCCGCCGGTCCGCCAATTTGCACCGAGGTGCCGCCCAGGGCCGAAATCAGGAAACCCGCGATGATGGCGGTCCACAAACCCACTTCGGGTGGCAGTCCACTGGCGATGGCAAAGGCCATGGCCAAAGGCAGTGCCACGATGCCCACCGTGGCACCGGCCCCCACATCGAGGACGAATTTCTGGCGGTTGTAGCCGCGCAGGTCTTGCAGCAGCCGCGGGCGAAAGGGCGCAAGGGAGGGCCAGGCAGAGGGCATGCGCTGCATGTTACTCCCTGCCGGACAGGCGGCCTGTGGGGCAGGTCGCGCTCAGTGGATGCGCATGCCGGGCTGGGCACCCGGCCAGGGTTGCAGCACAAAGATGCCCGGCTCGGCTTTTTCATCGGCATGGCTGGCGGCCAACACCATGCCCTCGCTCACGCCAAACTTCATCTTGCGCGGGGCCAGGTTGGCCACCATCACCGTCAGTTTTCCAACCAGGTCTTCGGGTTGGTACATGCTGGCGATGCCGCTGAACACCTGGCGGGTGCTGCCTTCGCCCACGTCCAGCGTCAGCCGCAGCAGCTTGACCGAGCCTTCCACCGCCTCGCAGTGGACGATCTTGGCGATGCGCAAATCCACCTTGGCAAAGTCCTCGATGCCGATGGTGGGGGCGATGGCCTCGCCGCCAGGGACCGGTTTGTCTTCGACCACAGGTGGCGGCGCGAACAGGGCCTCGAGTTGCTCGGGGGTGACACGCTGCATCAGGTGCTGGTAGGCGTTGATGCGGTGGCCTGCACCCAGCAGTTGTGTCGCCTGCGCAAAGCTGAAGGGCGGCACGTTCAGGAAGGCTTCGACCTGGCGGGCCAGCGAGGGCAACACGGGTTTGAGCAGCAGGCTGAGCAGGCGGAAGGCCTCGATGCAGGTGCTGCACACATCCTGCAGGCGCTCGTCCTGGCCTGCCTGTTTGGCCAGGTCCCAGGGTTTGTTCTGGTCCACATAGGCATTGACCTTGTCGGTCAGCAGCATGATCTCGCGCAAGGCTTTGGCGAACTCGCGCTCGTTGTAGAACGCGGCAATGCC
>JAIXXW010000087.1 GCA_027490555.1 Comamonadaceae bacterium
CAGGCCTTGTCGCAAACCATCGAGGCGCATTACGCCTGGCTGGAAACGCAACTGGGCAAGGCGCAGCTGACCGCGCTGTACGACTTGCTCGACCGATTGATCTTGCTGGAAGTGCCCGGTGCCGATGCACAACCCAGTCCCCATGAATAAGGCCTGCAGATGAACCGAAGCTCTTCCACCCCCTGGCAGCCGCAGGGCACGGTGTACGGCACCTTGCTCAACTTTCGCCGCGAATGGGACCTCTGGGCCCCGCGCATGGCGCAAGAGCCGCACAAGGCCGCGCCCCGGGCGCCGGTGCTTTACGTCAAAACCGCCAACACCTTCAGCCCTGCCGGTCAGGACCTGTGCCTGCAAGATGGCGTGACCGAAGTCGACATCGGCGCCACGCTGGGCCTGCTCATCGGTGACGACGCCCAGGTGAGCGCTGCGGCGCTGATGATCGACTGGTCTGTGCCGCATGCCAGCTATTACCGACCGCCGGTCAAGTTCCGCTGCCGTGACGGTTTTCTGGCCTTGCCAGCGCAGCCCACGCGCGGGCAGGTGCAGGACTGGGCCTCGCTGCAGATCGAGGTGCGGCGCAATGGGGAGCGGGTGCAGAGCGTGGCGCTCACTGACCTGGTGCGCGCCATGCCCCAGCTGCTGGCCGATGTGGGCGAATTCATGACCTTGCAAGCGGGGGATGTGCTGATGGTCGGGACCGACTGCCTGGCCGATGGCACACGCCCGCGTGCCAGAGCTGGAGATCGGGTGGACATCGCCGCGCCCGGTTTCGCATCCGTGCATGTGCAGCTGGGAGGTGCCGCATGAAACACGCCCGCATCGCCTGGTCCGGCGCCATCCAGCAAGCGGTGGAATCTGACGGCCAGTTGCTCATCACCCAGGGCCCGCACAAGGGCCACCGCGTGGGCTTGGACGAGGTGGTCTGGTTGCCGCCCCTGGCACCCGTCGCGCCCGCCCGCACCGTGATCGCACTGGGCCTGAACTACGCCGACCATGCCAAAGAGCTCGCGTTCAAGGCCCCGGAAGAACCCCTGGCCTTCATGAAAGGCGAGGCCTCGCTGATCGGCCACCGGGCCTTCACCCACCGTCCGGCGGGTGTGGCCTACATGCACTACGAGTGCGAGCTGGCGGTGGTCATCGGCCGCACGGCGCGGCGTGTGAAGAAAGCCGATGCGTACGACTTCATCGCCGGCTACAGCGTCGCCAACGACTACGCCATCCGCGATCACCTGGAAAACTGGTACCGCCCCAACCTGCGTGTGAAAAACCGCGACACCTGCACCCCCATGGGGCCCTGGCTGGTTGACGCGGCCGATGTGCCCAACCCGATGGCCCTCAAGCTGCAGACCACCGTCAACGGCCAGCTCACGCAAAGCGGCAGCACCGCCGACATGATTTTCGACGTGCCCACGCTGATCGAATACTTCAGCAGTTTCATGACCCTCCAGCCCGGCGACCTGATCCTGACCGGCACACCCGATGGCATCGTCAACGTCAACCCCGGCGACGTGGTGGTCACCGAGATCGAAGGCATCGGGGCCCTCACCAACACCCTCGTGAAAGCATGACCATGCGCATCAACCACCTGATCAACGGCCAGAGTGTCTCGGGCAACGGTTACTTTGAAACCATCAACCCCGCCACCCAAGAGGTGCTGGCCGAGGTCGCCTCGGGCGGCGAGGC
Source organism: Comamonadaceae bacterium (assembly GCA_027490555.1). GTDB lineage: Bacteria > Pseudomonadota > Gammaproteobacteria > Burkholderiales > Burkholderiaceae_C > Limnohabitans_A. Next base: position 1,684 of record JAIXXW010000087.1, read on the forward strand.
CGAAGTGAACGCCGCCGTGGCCGCCGCCAAAGCCGCCTTTCCGAAATGGGCCAACACACCCGCCACCGAGCGCGCCAAGGTCATGCGCAAGCTCGGTGACCTGATCACGCAACATGTGCCCGAGATCGCCGAGACGGAAACCCGGGATTGCGGCCAGACCATCGGCCAGACCGGCAAGCAGCTGGTGCCGCGCGCGGCCGACAACTTCCACTACTTTGCCGAGATGTGCACCCGCGTGGACGGCCACACCTACCCCACGCCCACGCACCTGAACTACACCCTGTTCCACCCGGTGGGCGTGTGCGCCCTCATCAGCCCCTGGAACGTGCCCTTCATGACCGCCACCTGGAAGGTCGCGCCGTGCCTGGCTTTTGGCAACACCGCCGTGCTCAAGATGAGCGAGTTGTCCCCCTTGACGGCCGCCCGCCTGGGCGAGCTGGCGCTGGAGGCGGGCGTGCCCCCGGGCGTGCTCAACCTGGTGCATGGCTATGGCCAGCAAGCGGGCGAGCCGCTGGTGGCGCACCGCGATGTGCGCGCCATCAGCTTCACCGGCTCCACCGCCACCGGCAACCGCATCGTGAAAAGCGCGGGCCTCAAAAAATTCAGCATGGAGCTCGGCGGCAAGAGTCCTTTTGTGATCTTCGAAGACGCCGACCTGGACCGCGCCCTGGACGCGGCCGTGTTCATGATTTTTTCCAACAACGGCGAGCGCTGCACCGCCGGCAGCCGCATCCTGGTGCAGCACAGCATCTATGCCGACTTCGCCGCCAAGTTTGCCGAACGCGCCAAACGCATCACGGTGGGCGACCCGCTCGATGAGAAAACCATCGTCGGCCCGATGATCAGCCAGGCCCACCTGGCCAAGGTGCGCAGCTACATCGAACTCGGCC
>JAIXXW010000236.1 GCA_027490555.1 Comamonadaceae bacterium
CACCGACCGCACGCCCGAAATCATCCTGACTTTGCAACCAGCCAAACTGAGCATCAAGGGAGAGTCCTACCCCGAGGACGTCTCGGCCTTTTATGGCCAAGTCATCCAGGCGGTGAACACCCTGGTCCAATCCCCTGCAGGCCATTTGGACGTTGCGATCGAACTCATCTACATCAACAGCTCCAGCATCAAGGCGCTGTTCAGAATTTTTGAAGGCTTCGATGATTACAGGAAAAAAGACCAGACGGTCTCGATTGCTTGGGCGGCAGATCCGGACGATGACATCATGCAAGAGCTGGGCGAAGATTTCATGGACCGCTTCCCCCATTTAACCATCCAGACCGTCTCCCCTTGAGCAAAGATTCTTTTGACCTCTACGACCGGGAAAAGGCTCTGATTTCAGAGGGTTCAACCCTGCTGGAATCGAAAGACTTGAACACGCTCCAACCTTTCGCGCACAGGCTGTTCGAGGGGTTTGTGAATTTGTTCAATGAAAATCAAAACCTGCTGCGGCATTCGGACCGCCAAGAGCAGCGCTTGGTGAAATTGAACCAGAACCTGAAGGCCCAAACCCAGGAATTGGAACTCAAAAGACAAACCCAGGAATTGCTCTCGCAGCAATTGGCCAAGTATTTGCCCCCCCAAATCATGGCCGCCTTGTTGTCAGGCACCTACCAATCGAAGGTGGCGACACAACGCAAAAAACTGACTGTCTTTTTCAGTGACATTCGCGATTTCACGGCGACCTCCGACCTGCTCCAACCTGAAGCCTTGACCGAGTATTTGAACGAGTACTTCTCGGAAATGACCGCCATTGCCATGGCCCACGGCGCCACCATTGATAAATACATTGGCGATGCCATGATGGTCTTTTTTGGCGACCCCGAAAGCAAAGGCCACCAGGCCGACGCCCAAGCGTGTGTTCGGATGGCGATGGCCATGCAAGCGCGCATGAAAGAACTGGCAGTCGAATGGAAAAAAAAGGGGTTTGAAAACCCCTTTGTGATCCGGATCGGCATCAACACCGGTTACTGCAATGTCGGCAATTTCGGCAGTGACCAACGGCTGAGTTACACCATCATCGGCGGCGAGGTCAATCTGGCCCAACGCCTGGAATCCCATTGCGACCCAGGCGGCATTTTGATGAGTTACGAGACGTATTGCTACGTCCAAGATGTGGTGGACGTGGAAGAGCGCCAGCCCGTCAAAATGAAGGGCATCGCGCGTGATGTGAAAACCTACGCGGTCTTGGGGCCCAAGCAGATGCCTCCTCTGCAAGCCGTGACCTTCAAGCATGCAGCGGGCGTCAGCATCGATCTCGATGCGACCACGTTGACCCCTGCTGAACGCCAGCTGTTGGCGGAACAACTGCGGGCGGTGGCCAAACAAATTTCCTGAGCAAGCCAACATCCCCAAGGAAAGAAGCCATGATCAACTTAGCGGACTCGCCGATCAAAGTTTATGGGGCCTTCTTTGCGGCAGCCGTTGAAACGCTCAAAGAATTCAACCACTTGGGCCAGGCGGTTTTGGCCCAACACAACATCGACTCGATTGACCGAACGGTTTTTTACCCCAATCAGCTGCGGGTCGACTTGTTTCAAGCGGTTTACGAGCGGTTTGGCGATGCGGGATTGACCTGGATTGGCTTGGAGTCGCCCAGGCAGTTCATTTCGACGGAAGATCTCCACCAATCACCGAGTTGGCTGCGGCTGAACGCGCCCGAATTCAAAATCGACGACACACTGAGCCACAACCCGCTTGCACTGGATGCGTTTTTTCAGAGATTTTTGCAAGCCTATTGCGAAGAGGTGACCAAGATTTTGGTGGCTTCCACGCAAGATGCCGATTACCCTGTCGGGCAGTTTTTGCGCCGACATCCCTCGGGTTTGCCCCTGCACTACCTGGTGCTGCTCAACTCCAAATTGCCCAAGACCTATGCCCTTTGGTCGCGCGGCACCGTTCAGTACAACTTGCGTCAGTATTTGCCAGAGGGATGGGATTTCCAGATCACGCTCAACCAGGAACTGACCCAGGAGTTGGTTTCTCATTCGGAGTATTTTTTTGATTTGGTGATCAAGCCCATGGCGGCCGATCAAAATCGGGCTTACTGCACTTTGAAGGACCGACTCGACTGCAGAGAGGCCCTCCTGAAAGCGGCCTTGGACCAAACCTTCAAGCAAGAGCAGGCGCTCAAACGTGTCCATGAAAAAACCATGGAGTCCATTCGGTATGCAGCAGCCGTACAACTGAATCAATTGCCCCAAGTCAGCCCCAAGCACGGCTTCCAGGACCTGGCCGTCCTTTGGGAGCCCAAGGACACCATTGGCGGCGACACCTGGTGGCTGTCCTCAGAAGATTCGCCGGGGCCGGTGACATTGGCCGTGATCGATTGCACCGGCCACGGCGTGCCAGGGGCCATGACCGCCATGCTGGTCAGCAACACCCTGTCCCGATTGTTTGCAGAAAATCCCTTTTGCACGTTGGAAGCCGCCGCCGCAGGCATAGGCCAGGCTTTGGCGCAATCCTTTGGCAGTTTCGACAAAAACAGCGATGTGGCCAACGGCTGCGATTTGCTGTTGATTCAGCAGGTGCCCTCATCTCAGCAGTTGCGCTTGGGACTGGCGGGGATCGATGTGATGCACCTTCGGCGCGCACAGCAGCGCCTGGATTGGATCGAGTCTCCCCGCAACGGCATTTCAGCCAAGCCTGGCAGCGACCTTCCGATGGCGATTCGTCACATCGACTGTTCTGAAGGTGACCGCTTGCTGATCACCACCGACGGACTGACCGATCAAGTGGGTGGCGAAGAAAGACCGCGTTCCTTTGGTTATGGCCGAACAAAAGCCATTTTCGAGTCGACCCAGGACCAATCGGTCCATGAGGTCGTGAAAAGTCTGCGCGACGCGATGGACACCTGGCGCGGCATTCACGAACGGCGAGACGATGTGACCCTGGTCTGTATCGACCTTTGAAGAGATGTCCTCACGGCAATGCGCCGCCTTGGTAGATGAGGGATTGATTTTGGTGCACGGCTCCTGCTGCTGTGAGCGAGGATCCTTCACACCATCCGGTGCAGTGCATTGAGAGTCATCGGATGGATAAGGCCTCGAGCCCATCAACCGACCTGTAACACCTTCGAAGCAGGCCCTCGCAGTCGCCCGGTCAATTGGCCTCGTGACTTGCTGCGACATCAAGAGCGGAAAATCAACAGCGGTGAGCCTCAAATCGCTTTGTGACGAATGCATCTGATGCAAATTGACCAACACCCGACACTGAGCCAAGGTCTTTCTCTTGGTTGTTGATCGAGATCATCCAGACTGGTGGATGCGGTGGCTGAACCCAGGAGCAAGGTGGGCTTGGCCTGTATGGAGAGTCACTCTACCTTTGCACCGGTTTCTTTGACCACCTTGGCCCATTTGCGAAGTTCCTTCTGGACCAAAGCACTGAATGATTCGGTGCTTCCTGCGGCCACTTCAAAGCCCACGTTGCGGAGTCTGTCTCGCATGTCTTGCTGTGCTGCGATTTTGTTCACTTCTTCGCGCAATCGGTTGATGACCATGACGGGCGTTGAAGCAGGCACCCAGAGCCCGACCCATGAATCGTCCTCAAAACCTGTGAATCCTGCTTCGGCAATGGTGGGCACGTCAGGAATGGCGCTGTTGCGATTTGCGCTGGTGACCGCAAGTCCAATCAGGCGGCCCGATTTGATCTGCGCAACAGTCGGTGGGAGCGCGGCAGAAGCAAGCTCTACTTCACCGGCCATTGCGGCTTGCATCAAAGGTGGTATGCCCTTGTAGGGAACATGTGTGATCTCAATCTTTCCAAGAACTTTGAACAAATACTCTGCGGACAGCTGCGGTGTAGTTCCAAAACCAGGTGAGCCATACTGCAACTTCTTTCCTTGTCTTGCTCTGTCCATCACGTCCTTGAGCGAGCGAATGCCACTGGAAGGATTGGCCACAATCACATTGGGTGCAGTTGCCAGAAGAACCACAGGGACAAGATCTCTGTCAACATCGTAGCCAAGGTTTTGATACAGGTAAGGCGTCACAGCAAATGCGGTGGAGCTCACGAGCACGGTGTAACCGTCTCCTGGTGCTTTTGCGACGGCTTGGATGGACAGCAGAGAACCTGCGCCTGCGCGGTTGTCCACAACAACGGGCTGTCCCCAGCTCTCGGCTAATTTTTGAGCAAAAAGCCGTCCGACCACATCCTGTGGACTGCCAATTGAAGCAGTGACAAACTTCACCGGCTTGCTGGGGTATGACTGTGCTGCTGCTTGAAAACTGAGCGTCATCGCAAATACAAAAAACAAGCTCCAGAACCTGTGGAATGGATGGTGAGGAGGCCTTGATACGCTTTGAACTGACGGCGTCAAGGACCGAAAAAGATTCAAGTGAAGTGCAGGCGTTTTCTCAGGTCTGAGGTATTCAAAGAAATCACGCATTGTTTTCTCCTGATTTGTTGGACGCTGCAGACACGCCAACAGATTCGACAGAGTCTTTTTTCCGCCAACGCAACCCAAGGAACTCTCGCTTGGGTGCTTCATCTTCGTCCACCGGCTGCGGATCCAATTTATTCTTAAAGTTGCTGAAAAATTCGTTCGCCATGCGCTGGGCAGCCATGTCCACCAGGCGCTGTCCGATCTGCGCGATCTTTCCGCCGACCGAGGCCTCAGCGCTGTAGTGGAGCGTGGATGCCTCAAGGCCTGTTGATTCCAAGCGGACGGTGGCTCGCCCCTGGCCGTGTCCAGCAACACCACCTTGCCCCTCGAAATCAATTTCATAGGAAGTGGGTGGTGAAAGATGCGAGAGCATCAAACGCCCCTTGAAACGCGCCCGAACAGGACCTATGCTGGCCAGAACAATGAGCTCGAATTGATGCTCTCCAGTTTTTTCAAGTGACTCACATCCAGGAATACTGGCTTTCAGCGTTTCAAGATCATTCAGTGCCTCCCACGCCGTGGCTTGGTCAACAGGCAGTGGAATTTGGTTGCTGAGTTTCATCTTTTGGCGGGTCAGATGGGTTGTGCGAGCGCTTGAAGTGAATGCTCTACCAGGTTTGTCTGCGCATCTATGGGCGCGCGCATCTGCTCGCGGCGTCCGATTTCAAGCGAGTTCTCGACAACCAGCCTGCAACGCTCGTAACGCCTGGACATGAAGCCAGCCAGTGCCTCTTCCAGAGTAGAACTTTTTGCAAGCTCCGCAGCCAGTACCAGGGCATCTTCCACGGCAAGTCCTGCCCCCGATGCCAATTGAGGGGTTGTGGGATGCGCTGCATCACCAATCAAGATGCATCTTCCTTTCTGCCAAGGCCGTGGCAGCAAGAATCCTTCAAGTGGTCGCAGAACGATTTGTGAAGCTGGCCCCAGGGAATTGCGAATATCCGAGAGAATTCCGCCGTAAATCTCCATCAGTCGGCGGAGTTCGGTTACCAACTCGTTGTCGCTGAGGATGCCTCGCTTGGGCGTTGTTTCCAACAGGAACATGTACATCTGATCCTTTGACACTGGGGTCAGCCCGGCCTTGCACGGCCCCCCCAAGAAAAAGTGGCGTCGATCGATCATGGGGGGTCTTGGTGCCACAATCCGCCAAACACATTGCCCTGTGTAGACCGGCTTGGGGGCTGTAGGGAAAAGCAAATCTCGAATTCGGGAAAAAACGCCATCCGCGCCAACGAGAAGGTCATACCGTCCTGAGCTGCCATCCGAAAACACCACTTCAACCGCGTCATCGGCGTGGGTGATGGTATTGACTGTGATTCCCAGACGCACATCAGCGCCCAATTGCAGTGTGCGTTTGGACAGCAATTGATGCAAAAAGGGGCGCATGATGCCACCGCTGCCAGGTACATCCTCATCAGCGATCACGGGCGTTGGTACCACATGCAAGGGCTTGCCATTCACGTCGCAGACCTGAATTCCGCTGCCTGTGTAAGCATGCGTGATCACCTCGGAAAGAATTCCAAGTGCTTTAAAAGCCCTGAGCGTGGGGCCGGTGATCGTGATGCCCGCACCATACACCCGCCATTGCGGGTCAAGGTCAATCAAGGTCACCTGGATGCCCAAATTCCTCAGAGTGATGGCTGCCGACATCCCTCCGATGCCACCACCTACGATCAGAGCAGTTTTGACATGTGTCATGTGGGTTGGTTCTTTCGAGAGTTTCAGTTCCTCAGGCCATAAATGCGCTTTGCATGCCCTAAGGATGCAGTTCCGCGCCCAACAGACTCTGCGAGGTCTTGGACAATTCCAGCCAGATCGGATGTGCCATGGGCCAGTGTTCCATCGGGCAAATGCAGGTTGTTCTCAAAACCAACCCGAACATGTCCACCCAATCCGATGGCAGCAGCCATGCACCTGGCCTCACTCAGACCAAAAGCGCAAACAGACCACGGCCAATCCTGCGGCCAACCGCTGAGAAATGCCAAGAGATCCATGGGCGCAGATTGCTGATCTGCGCTGTAGCGACCGAGAACAAAAAGACAGTTGGGTTTGTCTATGCCAATGATTCCCGTCTCCACCAGAGTCTGCAGTTGACGTGCTTCCTCTGGCGTGTACAGGATGAACTGAAGTGCAATGCCCTGGCGCTTTGACCAGTCAAAGAAATTTGCTGCACGCGAAAGAAAATCCTCATTCGGAATGAGTTCTCTCAATGCAACCGATGCCGCCTGAGGGCAAAGACTTTTGACCACATCGATCTGTTGTGATGGCTCATACATGCCCACAGCTTCTGTCGTGATCTGAACGATCAACTCGCCTCCGACTTTTCGTTCAATTGCATCCATTGCGTTTTGGTAACGCCGCGGATCCAAGCTGTGTCTGCCGTCATCGTCACGCACATGCAGGTGAAGAACGGTGGCGCCCGTTTGAGCACAAGCCAGCGCCTCCAGGGCGATTTCCTCCGGTGTGATTGGCAATCGGGGGTGATCTTTTTGGGTGCGACGAGCACCGTTTGGTGCCACGCAAACGACAACGGGTTCGCTCAGAGCTGTATTGGCCTGTGTATGGACATTCATCTTGAATGATGCGTTGAATAGACAGTGAATTAGGCGATGCAGACCATTGAGAGGTCAATGCAACGGGCGAACCTTCGCCGAATGAGGCAACAAATGCCGCGCGATCAGTCAAGTCAATTGCTCAACACTGAAGCGACTAGTGCAAACCCTAGGGGTGAATGCATTCCCAATCAAGTTCCGTCGCTGAGGCGGAACATCTCTCGCCACGCTTCATCCTTACGATTCAAAGCCAAAGCATTATTTGCAGGATGTCCTCCTGGTCCATCTTCATTTCAACCGATCCTGATGAGTCTCAATACCCCATCACCAGAGCGGCCTCGCACGCTCGAAGAAGCCAAGCAATGGATGCTCCAGCGATTGGAGTCGCGCTTCCATCCTCTGAACGCACTGAATCTGAAGGACGGCCCACAAGAAATTGCAGGCATCCCCGGCCTGGATGGCCAAAGCTGGGGAGGCTATTGGGGTGGTTTGGGAGATCAGGCGCTGGAAGCCTCGCGGCAGGCTCATAAAAGCGGCCAACATACCGAGGCGAAAGAACTTCTGGAAAAAGCGACTGGGCTTTACTTCATCGGCCGCTTTCCGTGCCCCAACCATCCGGCCAAACAGCGGTGCGCCCAAGCTGAGCGTGACACATACCTTGCCCTCAGCCAGTACTGGACCGAGCCCATCGAACGTGTTGAGGTCCCCTTCCAAGGCAATGCTGGTGAAGGTTCATGCGTACCGATCCTCATCCGCCGACCACGCGGGAAGGCCATGCCACCAGTGGTCATCATGTGGGGAGGTGTTGATGCGTGCAAGGAGCAGATGACGGCGGCTTGCAATGCGCTCTTGGCCAAGGGAATCGCGACGGTGGCGATGGACAATGCCGGAACCGGAGAGTCACCCGTTCGCGGTGTCGTCGATGCGCATCGGCAATTTCTTACGGTGATGGATTGGGTTGATCGCCAATCCGATTGGCGGGGCGGGCGTGTAGGACTGCTGGGTCGCTCGTTTGGTGGCTATTGGGCAACGAAGCTGGCGCACTTGGTGCCTGAGAGGATTGCAGGCGCTGTGAACTGGGGTGGCGGTGCTCACTACATGTTTCAACCAGAATGGATCGCTGCTTCACGCTATCCGGACAGCTATTTGATGGAATTGGTCGAAACGCGAAGCCTCATGCTGGGGGCTGGTAACGACGATGAGTACATCGCCTTTTTCAAGAGGCTATCACTCCTTGATCAAGGGTTGCTGGACCAACCCAGTGCACCTTTGCTGCTTGTCAATGGCAAGGAAGACCGCCAATGTCCCGTTGCCGATATTCACCTGCTCACAGAACATGGTTCGCCAAAAACCGTGCGATTTTTCCCCGGTGGTCATATGGGTCTGACGCCTCAGACACTTCCGACCATCGTCGATTGGCTGGCTGCGCAAGTTCAAGGGGCAAGGCCATGAGCCGAAATTGGCGTCAAGACATGCCGACGGTCGAAGCCTACTGGATGAACAGGGTTCTCTTCGATATTCATCATCAGCCCAACGACCTCGACCGTTACAAGCAAAGTCCTGATGCGTACATGCAGGAATTGCCCTTGTCGGAAAAATCAAAAGCAGCGATACGGGACAACGACATCGGGGCCATGTACTTGGCTGGCGTGAACCCCTATCTGCTGCGTGCACATTGCCTTGGACTGCACATTTCCGAAGCGGTGTTCGTACAGTCCCTGCGGCAAGTTGGCGCCATGCACGAGGTGAACCATGGCTGAACTGGTCTCGGTCCATGCGGTGAGTCACACTCCTGTGATGATCAACTTTGCGGACGCCGTTTCCGACGCTGTTCGCACGGAGGTATTTGATGCCTATCGCCAGGTCGGGCAAGAGATTCTCTCGGCCAAGCCCCAGACCTTGATCGTGATCTCTGACGACCACGTGCACAACTTTTTTCTGAACAATTTCCCCGCCTTTTGCATCGGCGCTGCAGATGCCTACTTGAGTCCAGTCGAACATTGGCTGAAGCTTGAGAAGCGAAGTCTGCCTGGCGATGGTGCTTTGGGTGCTCATCTTCTGGGCACCGCACTTCAAAGCGGCTTTGATCCATCGTTTTCGATGGATCTGACCCTGGATCATGGGGTTTTGACGCCTCTTCATCTTGCCGGAATGGCCGAGGACATTCCTGTCGTGCCTTTGCTTGTCAACTGTGTACAGCCTCCCTTGCCACCCATGAAGCGAGCGCTCCAGTGGGGGCGTATGCTGAAAAACGCCATCGCGACTTATCAAGGTTGCGATCGGGTCTCCATCTTGGCAACGGGTGGGATCAGTCACGACATTTCAACCCCCCGGATGGGCATGGTGAATGAACAGTTTGACCGGGAGTTCCTGCGATTGCTGGGTGCTGGCGACGACGATGCATTGACTCGCTATGCGAGCGATTTTGTCAACGAGGCGGGCAACGGCGCGGAAGAAATTCGCAATTGGCTGGTTGCTCATGGCGCTGCGGAGGGGAGACGTTACGAGACCGTCTTCTACAAAGGTGTCACAAGCTGGTACACCGGCATCGGTCTTGGTCGTTGGACAAAGGCGGACCGGTGATGGAACATCAGCCACTTTTTTTCCGCGATAAAGGCCCAGGGGAGGCGCCGGTCGTCGTTTTGCTCCATTCACTGGCCACCCATGGCCAATTGTGGGCCTGGCAGCAGTCCGTATGGAGCGCCTGCTTCCGGGTTCTGAGCATAGATTTGCCGGGGCATGGTCGCAGCAACCATGTCAGGGGTGATGACTCTTTGCAGGACATGGCAGCCCAGGTTCTGGCCACTTTGGACTCCATAGGCGTTGAGCGAGCATCCTTCGTCGGCGTTTCACTCGGCGGAATGGTGGCACAGGCCCTTGCTTTGAACAGGCCAGATCGGGTGGAGTCTTTGGTTCTTGCGCATTGCGGTGCCCGCACAGAGGATGCGGTGAAAAAAATATGGGATCAACGAATCAAGCAGGTGCAGGACGAAGGCATGTCGGCGCAAGTCCCACCCACACTCGCGCGCTGGTTCCCTCGTGAGTTCGCCACGTCATCGCCCATGACGCTGCAATGGGTCGCAGAAATGATCCGGCACACCCCGATTGAAGGTTACGTTTCAGCCATACGAGCAATTCAGGCGCTTGATCATCTGGATCGAATTCACCTCATCAAGGTGCCCACCTTGGTGGTCGCAGGTGATGAGGACATCGCCGTGACTCCGGCAATGGCATCTGCCCTGGCCGATGGCATTGCGGGATCTGAGTTGATGATTCTTGAAGGTGCCGGTCACCTTGGGAATGTTCAAACGCCGCATCTTTTCAGCGAACGAGTCGGAAATTTCATCAGTTGTCATCTCATCTCCTGATAACCCTTCTTCATCTTCCATAGAAGCGTCATGAACCCAAACGTCCAGAAATCTTCTGTAGTTCATATCGGTGACTCTCCACGTCGGGTGGAGGACCACAAGTTCCTCACAGGCCGTGGGCAATACGTTGAGGACCTGGATTTTCCGAGCTTGGCGCACGGGGTTCCATTGCTGTCGCCACACGCGCATGCACGCATTGTGTCCATCGATGTGCGACGTGCTCGTCAGGCCCCCGGGGTGTTGTGTGTACTGACTGGCCAGGATGCCATTGATGAGGGTTTGGGTGGTTTTCCACCCCTGTTCATGCCCGAAGACATGGGAGGCCCCAAGGGCTACCGCACTTCCCGACCAGTTTTGGTCTCTGACCGGGTTCGTCATGTCGGGGACCGCGTGGCCTTTGTGGTGGCGGAAACCGCAGACCAGGCTCGAGATGCCTTGGATTTGATCGAAGTCGACTATGAACCCCTGCCAGCCGTTGTCGATTTGTCCGATGCGTCGGCAGAGGGGGCGCCGCAAATTTGGGAAGGTGCCCCTGGCAATCGGTGCTGCATGGTCATGTTCGGCAATGAGGCAGCCACGACCGACGCCTTTGCTGCTGCCGCTCATGTCACCACGCTGGAGTTGTTGAACAACCGGGTCAGTGCCAACTCCATCGAACCGCGCTGCGCCATCGGTCTTTACAGCGGAGTCGATGACACCTATATCCTGTACAGCAGTCTTCAAAATCCGCATGGTGCCCGGCAGATGCTTGCCCAAGCGGTGCTCAAGGTGGAAGAAATTCAGCTGAGGGTCGTCTCGCCTGATGTGGGCGGCGGGTTTGGCATGAAAGCCGACCCCTATCCTGAAGACGCCATGGTGCTCTGGGCTGCCCGGCGCACAGGTCGGCCAGTCAAATGGGTGCCCACACGCAGTGAAAGCATCGCAACAGACAACCACGGCAGGGACCAGCGGGTCAACGCTGAAATGGCCCTTGATGCCCAAGGTCGAATTCTTGCGATTCGCATGCGCTCCATGCATTCCTTTGGCGCGTATGTGATGTCTGCTGCGGTGGCTCCTTTGACATTTGCCGTTCGATTCGTCCCAAGCGTCTACAACGTTCCAGCCTTTCATGGCGTGAACGTTGCAATTTTCACGAACACTTGCCCGACAGGACCCTATCGCGGCGCCGGTCGTCCAGAAGCCACCTATGTGTGTGAGCGCCTGATCGATCAGGCCGCGCATGAACTGGGCTTGAACCCTGCTGAACTCCGCCGAAGAAACCTGATTCGGCCAGATCAGCTGCCCTACAGCACCCACACCGGATTTGTCTACGACAGTGGAGACTTCCCAGATATTCTGGAAAAAGCCTTGCGGCTTTCTGGCGAGGAGAGTTATCCCTTGCGTAAGGCTGAGAGTGCGGCCAGAGGACTGTTGCGTGGTCGTGGGATTGGCTTCTTCATCGAGCAAGGGAGCATTTTCAATGACAAGATGACGCTGCGCTTTGACGCAAGCGGGGGACTGACCATTCTGTCGGGGCTGCATTCGCATGGTCAAAGCCATGCCACTGTGTTTGCGCAGCTGGTGTCTGACTGGCTGGGAGTCCCGTTTGCTTCGGTTAAGTATCTGCAAGGCGACACCGACAAAATTTCGTTCGGTCGAGGCACTTATGCCGCCCGGTCGTCCATGATTGGCAGCAATGCGCTTCGCATTGCTGCCGATGAACTGATCGCAAAAGGCAAGCCGATCGCGGCTTTTCTCATGAATTGCACCAAAGACGAGGTCGAATTCAAAGATCGGTTGTATGCGGGTCCGGGGGGCAAGCAAATCCCCATGACGGAGGTGGCCAAAGCGGCGCATATCAAGGCCGGGCCTCTGGCCTCTTTCGGAGTCGGCTTGGAGGCCAGCGGGGTGTGGAACACCGATCCGCCCAACTTTCCGAATGGTTGCCATGTCTGTGAGCTGGTGATTGACCCTGAAACAGGCGTGGTGGACATCGAGAGTTACACCGCAGTCGATGATGTGGGTCGGGTATTGAATCCACAGATATGTGAGGGTCAGGTGCATGGAGGCGTTGCCCAAGGCATCGGTCAGGCCCTGCTCGAGCAGGTGGTCTATGACCGCGAGACTGGGCAACTGATCAGTGGCAGTTTCATGGATTACGGGATGCCTCGCGCCGACGATATTCCGATGATGAAAACGCAACTTGAGGAAGTGACTTGCAAGACCAATCCGGTGGGTGTCAAGGCTGTGGGTGAGGCCGGGACCATCGGTGCACCGGCTGCAGTGATGAATGCCGTGCACGACGCCTTGCGCGCGGTGGGGGTCACGCACCTGGACATGCCTGCCACGCCCTTGAAGGTCTGGAATGCCATTCAGGTTGCCAAAGTCAGAGGTCAAGCATGACGAAAAAGCGACTGTCCGACAAAGTCATCGCCATCACTGGTGCTGGTGGTGGCTTGGGTGCCGCCACAGCCAAGGCAATGGCCGCCGAAGGAGCCGCCTTGGCCTTGACCGACCGCGACGCAGAGGGGCTTGAGCATCTGGCGCAGACACTGCGCGAAACGGGTGCGAAATTCATCCTGAAGGCCGGTGATGTTCGAGATCGCCAAACGCACATCGACCTGCATGATCTCGCCATCCGTGAATTCGGTCAGATCGATGGACTGTGCAATGTGGCGGGGATTTTGGGGCCAGGAACTCTGGACCAGGCCACAACCGATCAATTCGATCAGGTCATGCATGTCAACTGCTTGGCACAGCTGCTGGCGATCCAGACATTTGCGCCGTCGATGGGGCGCAACTGTCAGAGTTCGATCGTCAACGTGGCCTCGGTTGGGGCGCTGGTTGGTCTTCCACTGATGAGTGTCTACTGTGCGTCCAAGGCAGCTGTTGTTGGCTTGACCAAGGCTGTCGCGGTTGAGTTGGCTCCGCGCATCAGATGCAATGTCGTGTGTCCAGGTGGCATTGACACCCCCATGGCCAAGAACCTGCTGAGCTCGGTTCCCCCCAGCCACCGCGATGAATTGTTGAGCAAATTGACAGGCCGTCAACTTTTGAAGCGTTTTGCTTCCCCTGAAGAGATAGCTGCAGTACTCGTTTTTCTTGTTTCTGATGAAAGCGCGTTCCTGACAGGAGCCGTTTTGGCGGCGGATGGCGGGCATACCGCCTGGTGACGCATTCCATGTTTTTTCAACCACCACTTGCAAACAGAAGGAGACTTCCATGATCAATCGATGGACAAAGGTGATGATGACGATGCTGCTTGCAGCTGTCGCTCACTTCGCGCAAGCACAAACGACCAAGGTCAATGTGGGCTATGTGCCCGCAGGTGACTGGCTTCCTGCCCTGGTAGCAGAGGACAAGGGCATGTTCGACAAGCGTGGCCTGGATGTGACCTTGAACAAAATCGCCATCGTTTCAAACATCCCGCCGGCCATTCTTTCTGGCAGCCTTCAGATTGGCATCAGCACGCCGACGGTATTGATTGACTCGGCAGATGCTGGCCTCGGGCTTGTCGCCTTGGCGGGCGGCACCCGCTTCGTCAAAAATCCTGCCATTTTCAGTTTGGTCGCACGTACCGGTGTCACCATCAAGACCGCCAAAGACCTGGAAGGTAAAAAAGTGGGCGTTCCCGGCCTGCGCAGCGTGTCGGATGTCTTGCTGCGCAAATGGTTGCTGGACAAAGGTGTGCAGCCGTCCAAGGTGACATTCATTGAAACACCTTTTCCCCAGATGAGGGACATTTTGAAGGGGGGTACGGTTGATGCGGTCGCAGTGCTGGAGCCTTTCCGCACCCGTATCGTCGCCGACAACACGGGTTATCGCGTTGCCGACTATGTGGCAGAAGTCAATCCTGATCTGATTGGCGGTGTGTGGGTTGCCCAGCGTGAATGGGTCACGGCCAATCCCCGTGCTGCCGCTTCATTCCGTGCGGCCTTGGCCGAAGCGATTGAATTCATCAAGGCCAATCCTGACGAAGCGAAGGCGATTGAAACCAAATACCTCGGATTCAGCACCCCTTTCCAGCTCCCGTTTTCTCTGCCGATCGCCGCGAGCGACCTGGAGACTTACATCCGCTATGCCCGGGAAGTGGGCTACCTCAACAAGAACATTGACGCCACACAGCTGATTGCACGCTGATGGGCAGCGTTGGAGAAGGTCACCATGCGAGTTCATATCAAGGTCAATCAAGTTCAACACGACTGTGAGGTCGAGTCCCGGACTTTGTTGTCCGACCTTTTGCGCGACAACTTGCGCCTCACCGGAACCCACCGTGGGTGCGATACAGCGCAATGCGGCGCTTGTACCGTGCACCTGGATGGCGTGGCTGTGAAGTCATGCCAGGTTCTGGCTGTTCAAGCCGACGGCAGTGACGTGGTGACCATTGAAGGGTTGGCAGGCGCAGATGGTCAGCTGCATCCCATGCAGCAGGCCTTCAGCGAATGCCATGCGCTGCAATGTGGATTCTGCACACCTGGGATGGTCATGAGCGGTGTGGATTTGCTTCGCACCCATCCCAGGCCAGATACAGCAACCATCCGGGAAGCGCTGGAAGGCAATCTCTGCCGCTGCACCGGGTACGTCAATATCGTTGAGGCGATTCGCGTCTGTGCCGACCGAATGGCAGCAAAAGGGGGCTGACCATGTACGCGTTTGAGTATGAAAGAGCCACCGATCAAAAGCATGCGGTGGAGAAGTTCGAAAGTTACGACGCACCCCGCTACCTGGCAGGAGGGCAGACGCTTTTGGCGTCCATGAAGATGCGCCTGGCTCAACCCGATGCACTCATCGATTTGGGACGCGTTGCAGGCCTGAAAGACATGCGCGTTGAATCGGACGGTATGACCTTGGGTGCCATGGTCACCCATGCCACGATCGCGCAATCCCAAGAGGTTCAGCAGTCCGCACCTTGGTTGTCCGACTTGGCCAAGGGCATAGGCGATCGCATGGTCAGGCACAGAGGGACACTTGGGGGCTCGCTGGCCAACAGTGATCCGTCTGCTGACTGGCCAGCAGCGGCATTGGCGCTGGAGGCGACCATCGTCACCGACCGCCGGGAAATCGCTGCGACAGATTTTTTCCAAGGCATGTTCATGACTGCTTTGGAGCCCAGCGAACTGATTGTCGCCGTGCGATTTCCACAAGCGCGTCGGGCAGCTTATGCCAAATTCCGCAACCCCGCTTCAAGGTACGCCGTGGTAGGTGTGTTCGTGGCCGAGCTTCAGCACGGCGTGCGAGTGGCCGTGACGGGTGCAGGTCCCTGCGTTTTTCGTGTTGCCGAGATGGAGCAGGCCCTGGCCCAATCGTTCCAACCGTCGAGCATCGAAGGGTTACGGCCCCTGTACGGAGATTTGAACAATGACATGCATGCCTCCTCTGAATACCGAGCGCATTTGATCTCTGTCTGTGCGCGGCGTGCCATCTCCTCTGCGATTCATCGAGCGTGATGCGTCCAGATATGCAAACCTCACCCCCCGCCCTTCCCGGGCTTGATCCTGATCGCCCAACACCTTCTGGCGCTGAAGTCCGACTGGACCAGGTGACAATGGCCTTTTCAGGAAAAGTGGTCATCGACAACATGAGTTTCCGGGTGCAGCCCGGGGAATTCATGTGCATCGTTGGACCCAGCGGCTGTGGGAAAACCACCCTGCTCAGACTGCTGGCAGGTTTGACCCAGCCCAGCAGCGGATTGGTGATGGACGGTGGCAAGGTGATTGCCAGCCCCTCCCTGGAACGGGCCATCGTTTTTCAAGACTATGGACGGGCATTGTTGCCGTGGCGAACCGTCTCGCAGAACATTGCTCTGTCGCTCGAGGCAGTCGGCATTCCCAAACAGATGCGTCAACAGGGGATCGATGCTTTGCTGGCCAC
This sequence comes from Comamonadaceae bacterium, assembly GCA_027490555.1. GTDB lineage: Bacteria > Pseudomonadota > Gammaproteobacteria > Burkholderiales > Burkholderiaceae_C > Limnohabitans_A. The sequence continues at coordinate 16,215 of JAIXXW010000236.1, forward strand.
CACCGGCCTGACGCAGGCGGCTGAAAAATTTCCGAATCAGCTATCCGGTGGCATGCAGCAGCGGGTGCAAATCGCACGTTGCCTGGCTCAACGTCCGCGTCTGCTGCTGATGGATGAGCCCTTTGGTGCATTGGATGCCATCACGCGTCAACACCTGCAGGACGAGGTCACCCGCTTGGCCGCACGTGCAGGCACCACTGTGATCTTCATCACGCATGACCTGGAAGAAGCCATCTACCTGGGCGATCGGGTGATCGTGTTGGGCGCCAACCCGGGAAGAATTCTTGAAGAGGTTGAAGTCACCATTCCACGGCCGCGAAACCAGCTGGAAACCCGAGAAGACCCGCTCTTCCTTCAACTGCGTCACCGCCTTCACGGTTTGCTCGAAGGGCATTGACATGAAAAAGCCCTGGCTCGGTGCCTTGATTCCCATGCTGCTCCTCATCACCTGGGAGTTGATTTGGTGGATTCCAGGAGAGAGACTCGAATCTTTGTCGCATCCAGTGGCAGTGGCATCGGCACTTGTCTCAGGATTGGCAGGTGGATCCATTTTGACCGCCTCCAGGGAAACCCTGGAGGCGGCGATCTTGGGCTTTCTGTTTGCTTGTGCCATCGGTATTCCCAGTGGCATCGTTTTGGGGCTGCTTCCTCGCGTCAACCGTGTCGTCGGACCGACCATCGATGCCTTGCGTCCTGTTCCATCTGTGGCACTGATCCCATTGGCGCTCATGCTCTTCGGTTTCGGAGTCCTCCTGGAAGCGAGCGTGGTCAGCTTTGCCTGTCTGTGGCCCATCTTGCTCATCACGGCTTCCAGTGTGAAGGGCCTTGAGCCAAGGTGGCTGGAGGTGGCACGTTTGCTGGATTTTTCTGTGCTGGAAAGAACATTCAAAATTGTTTTGCCCGGTGCGATTGGTGGAATCTTGGTAGGTTTGCGGCTGGCACTTGGTATTTCACTGATCGTGGCTGTGACGGTTGAAATTGTGCTCAACCCGCGCGGTCTTGGCCACGCCATGATGGCGGCTCAACAAGCCTTGCAGTTTGATTTGATGTACGCCAATTTATTGTGGGTGGGCGTGCTCGGCTGGAGTCTCAATACCCTCACGTACCGCATACTGATGCGCTTGCCTGTTGCCCGCGTCAGCCTGGAAGGAGTTTCAGCATGATGGCCCCGTCGCATGGCCGCTTGCGCGACCGTCTTTTGGCTGTACTTTTCGCGCTTGCCTTGCTTGGGCTTTGGCAATGGATGGCTTCACAAAAGATCATTTCACCGCTGTTCTTTCCAGCACCCGGACGTACGCTGGAGGCCCTCTGGAGTCAGATTTATGACGGGCGTATCTGGGAGCCTTTGTTCGCAACGGTCGGGCGCATGTTTTGGGGATGGCTCGTCGCTTCTGTTGTTGGCGTTGGAATTGGAGCGGTCGTTGCCAGTTCCCGCTTACTGTCTGAGTTGCTCCAACCGACGCTGGAGTTCCTTCGGCCGCTGCCTGCCTCGGCCATCATCCCAGTGGCCATCCTGGCATTTGGTCTTTCCCCGCTCATGGCCATTTCGGTCATCACTTTCGGCTCGGTCTGGCCAGTCTTGTTGGCCAGTGTTCAGGGCTTCTCATCGGTTGACCCGCGACTGCGTGAGGTGGGTACAGTGCTGTGCATGGGTCCCATTGCACGCTTTTGGAAGATATCGCTGCCGAGCGCCCTTCCGGGCATTTTGGCCGGAGCCCGCGTCGGTCTGGCAGTGGCGCTAATCCTGGCGGTTGTCACGGAGATGCAGGCTTCTTTGCCGGGGGTCGGACAGAATATTCTCATGGCCCAGCGCTCGTTCAAGACACCTGAACTCTATTCGGGAGTGATCTTGCTTGGCTTGGTGGGTTTTGTTGCGTCTGCGTTGCTGCAGCGGGCAGAAGATCGGGTCCTGAGATGGAAACAGACTAGTTGATCGTGACCGGAGATTCGAAGGCGACATTGCCATCGGCCTTTTGTCTCCACTCTCTTGGTGTGATCCCAAATTCGGCTTTGAAAGCACGGCTGAAATGGGACATGTTGTTGAAGCCCCAAGCGTATGCGATTTCACTGATCGATCGTGTTTGTAGGGTTGACTGGGCCAAATCGCGCTTGCAGCGCGCCAGTCGCTCAGACCAAACCCATTTCATGAGAGGCTTTCCGCCTTCGTCAAATATTTGATATATGTGGCGGGGCGACAAATTCACCGCCTTCGCCACCGTCAGTGCATCCAAAGAACTGTCACTGAGGTTTTCGCGGACGAAACGGATGATGCGCTGCCGATGGTGTGATTCGAGTCTTGTTGGAAGGCGCGTTTGATCGCTCAAACCAGATCGCAGGGCAGGTGTGAGCAAGTGCAACAATGCCTCTGCGATGTGGTCGGCCGAGTTGTTGTCCAGCAGTGGCGTCAGTTGGAAAACACTCTCCACCGTTTGTTTGAACAGCTGTGCAGGGCCGCTTCGGCAGGTGATGGCTCTTGCCGTGATTTGGTCCACTTCCGGTACGTACTGGCGCAGCACCCGAGCACTTACGTAGACAGAATGTGTATGAATCTCCCCTGTCTCTATGTAGAAGGGTCGGGTGGGATCAATGATGAACAGATCGCCCGGCTCGATACGGCTTTCTCTGCCATCCTGCGCAACCACAGCCTGGCCAGCACGGTGAAGTGAGACCAGCATTCGAGCGTCTGTGCTGTGCGAAATCGGTTCTGATACGGTGGAGTGGGCGGAAAGGTGAAGAGAGGCAATTCGCAGATTGCGCCCACAGAAACCTTGCATGCGTGCCGAAAACGGTTGTGAAGATCCTGAATTCACTTTCAAACCCACTGCGAACATGCTGGCCATGTGGTTGCGAAAGACTTCGGGTCGCATGGCATCGGGTGACTCCTCGGTCGAGAAGTGATGTAGACGCTGTGAACTGAGCTCTAGTTCGAACGACATGGTTGTCTCCTGTCAACGGACTGATGAGTGTGGTTTGATGAGCGTCAATGTCGCATTCTTAAGCCTTAAATGGAAGTGATTTCAATTGATAGGTCCTATAGATACTGGTTATGATAATGGGACTGTCATTGCCCTATCTCATGCGCGTCAACAAACTTGACCTCAACCAACTGGTCGTCCTGGATGCGGTGCTCACCTACCGCAGTGTCAGTAAGGCGGCTACCCATGTGCACCTGACGCAACCGGCTGTGAGCGCGTCACTGGGCAAATTACGTCATTTCTTCGGCGATCCGATACTGGTTCAACAGGGCTCAGGAATGGCACTAACGCCATTTGCTGAAACCTTGGTGCAGCCTGTCCGAGACCTTCTGGTTCAGGCACAGGCCCTGACGCATCGACGCCCTGGAAGAGATCCTGCGGATATTCAGCGCCGCATCACCCTGGTGGCGTCCGATTATGTCCAGCAAGTGCTGTTGGTGGGCTTGTTGCAACGCGCAAGCAAGGAGGCTCCTGGGCTTTCCTTCGAAATTCGGTCCATCAGTGGCTACCTGAATCGCGAACTGGAACAAGGGGACGTCGATCTGGTTGTGTCTTTGGCATCTGGGATCGCAGACCCCACCAACAGTGAAATCATTTTCAGAGACAGTTGGTCATGCATTTTGTGCAAAAAAAACTCGTCAATTGGTTCAGAAATTTCACTCGCTGAGTATTTGAACGCAGGACACGTTGGGGTTGTGTTGGGCAGTGGGCGTGTGCCTACCCTTGACCAAGTGGCGTTGGATCGCTTGGGGCTCAAGCGCAGGTTGGAAGTTCATGTGCCAAGTTTTTTCATGGTCGCCCCTTGTGTGGTCGGCACACAGAGATTGGGACTGATTCAGACACAACTGGCGAAAATTTTGTCTCAAAAATGGCCCGTGCGCGTTGTTCCTGTTCCTTTTGAGGTCGAAGAAGTTGTCACTGCTGTTCAGTGGCACCGGTATCAAGCGCATGACCCTGCCATTCAGTGGATTCGTCAATCGCTGAAAAATATCGCTGAAGAGATGAGGTGAAAATTTTGCACTCAGAATTCCTGCATTTGTTTAGCAGGAAACACTCTGCCAGTGACTCCAAGATGCAGTGGTACGCCCCAGTCTTTCGCAACTGTTAGCGCCCAAAGTCTGCAAAAGGCCGTGCTCAATTGCACTTGGCTTTCGTGCAGCATCCCCCCACATCCTTCAGCGCGTTTTTCGTGGGCTCGCTGGACTGAGTAGCTGAAGGCATTTCAATGCAAAGGTATCTTTTTTCAAGCCGAACACAGCGCGAGCTGCGTCGATACAGAATTAAAAAGGAAACAGCGTCATCACGCCGTGCGGGCGTCACTATCGGCTCTTTGAAAAGGGGGACATTCGTCTTCTTCGAAATCTATGAAAAGACATCGAAAAATCTATGAGAAGTAGTAAACCCGGCCCATACTACTTTGAACTAAAGAAAAAGCACCTAGAGTTTCCTCTAAGTGCTTGATTTCATTGGGAATTTTTGGTGGGCGATGCAAGTTTCGAACTTGCGACCCCTGCAGTGTGAATGCAGTGCTCTACCCCTGAGCTAATCGCCCTGCGCTGTTCAGCTAAGAGCGCGATTATGACATGAAAATCGGGGCATCGAGGGCTGCGCAGGGCGAAAAATGCGCTTCAAAGTCCATCTGGGCGTGTGAACAGGCCTCAGACCGGCTGCACTTGGCGCCAAACGGTTTTGCCGCCGCTGGATTTATCGAGTTGCGCCAGCACCTCTTCATGGGCGGCCAGCTCTTGGGCACTGGCCGACAGCACGGGCAGTGCGAATTGGCGCAGGTCCACCGACACCTGCACGCTTTGCGAAGGGCCAGGGGCGTCTCCCGCGTCGATCAGCAAGGCTTCCTGACCACGGGTCATGTTGATGTAGACATCCGCCAGCAGTTCGGCATC
>JAIXXW010000351.1 GCA_027490555.1 Comamonadaceae bacterium
CGCTGGCCTTCGTACAACTGGCCCACTTCGTTGCCGCCAAAAGCGGTTTCGATCAGGTCGTTGACATCGGACACATTGATGCCATAACGGGCGATCGATTGGCGATCGATCTCGATCGTCAAGGTCTGCTGCCCCGACAGGCGTTCCACGCGCAAGTCGATGGCACCGGGCACGGTGCTGACAATCCGGGCCAACTCTTCGGACACGCGTTTGAGCTCGGACAACTCGTCGCCAAACACCTTGATGGCCAGTTGCGAGCGCACGCCCGTCACCATCTCGTCTACCCTTTGGGCGATGGGCTGGTTCATGATCACCTGAACGCCAGGCAACACCGCCAAGGCCTTGCGGATGTCTTCTTCAATTTCGGTCTGGGTGCGGTCCGACTTGCGGTCCATCACCACGATCGGGTCGGACTCATTGGGGCCGGCCGGGTCGGCCAGGGATTCACCCCGGCCCAGCTTGGCCACCACGGCCTTGACGCCCGGCACCTGCGAAACGATTTTCATCGCCTCGAACTCCACCTTGAGCGATTCCTCCAGTGAGATGCTGGGCACCCGGATGATCTGAGGAACGATGTTGCCCTCTTTCATGGTCGGGATGAAACTCTTGCCCAGCAGCGGGAACAGGGACAGGGAACCGAGCAACAGGGCCACGGCAATCGTGATCGTCTTTTTTTCTGCGGCCAGTGCCAGGTGCAAGACCGTGAGGTAATGGCGCTTGAGGTAGGCGATCGGCTTGGTGTCGTGGTCGCTGCCGCCGCGCAGCACATAGCTGCACAGCACCGGTGACAAGAACAGCGACACCGCCAAAGAAACGGCCAGCGCAATCGCAATGGTCAAGGCCAGGGGTGCAAACATCTTGCCTTCCATGCCGGTCAAGGTCATCAAGGGCAAGAACACCAAGATGATGATGGACATGCCGTACACCGTGGGCTTGGCAATCTCGTTGGTGGCCTCCAAGATGGTGCGCAGCCTGGACTCACCGGTCCGAGCGGCCTGCCCCAATTTGTGGAACACGTTCTCCACCACCACCACCGTGCCGTCGACCATCAGGCCGATCGCGATCGCCAGGCCGCCAAGCGACATGAGGTTGGCCGACAGACCCAGCTGGTTCATCATCATGAAGGTGACCAAGGGGGTGATGACGATCGTGGCCACCACCACCAGACTGGAGCGCACATCGCCCAGGAACAGCAACAAAATGATGACGATGAACACAATGCCTTCCAGCAGGACTTTGGTCACCATCCACAAGGCCGAGTCGACCAGTTCGGTGCGGTCATAGAAGGGCTCGATTTGCAAGCCGCCGGGCAACATGCCTTTGTCGTTGATTTCATCCACCTTGGCCTTGACCCTGTTGACCACCTCCTTGGCGTTGGCGCCGCGCAGCATCATCACGACGCCGGCCACGGCTTCGGTCTCACCATTGCGAACCACGGCGCCCTGGCGCACCGCCGCACCGACCTGGACCTGCGCCACATCGCGCACGAACACCGGCACATCGCCGGTCTCTTTGAGGATGATGTTGCCAATGTCCTCAGCGGTCTGGATCAAACCCACGCCGCGGATCAGGTACTGCTCGGCCGATGAACGCAGCAAACCGCCACCGGAATTGGCGTTGTTGCGTTCAATCGACTCGAGCACCTCGCGCAAGGTCAGGCGGTAGTGGCGCAAACGGTCGGGGTTGACCAGCACCTGAAACTGCCGCTCCAGGCCCCCCATCGAGTTGATCTCGGCCACGCCCGGGATCGAGCGCAACATCGGACGCAGCACCCAGTCCTGGATGACGCGGCGCTCCATCAATTCGCTTTCCGTGAGTTGGCGGTTGCCATCGTCCGGGTGCACCAGGGTGTATTGGTAGACCTCACCCAAACCGGTCGATACCGGCCCCAGCACCGGCGTCACCCCAGCAGGCATCCGGGGGGTGACCTCGAGCAGGCGCTCCATCACCAGCTGGCGCGCAAAATAAACATCGGTTTTGTCGTTGAACACCAGGGTGACCAGCGACAAGCCCGCCCGGTTGAGGGCTCGCATTTCGGTCAGCCCCGGCAGACCGGTCATGGCCACTTCCAGCGGCATGGTGACAAAGCGTTCCACCTCTTCGGGCGATCGTCCGGGCACCTCGGTGGCCACCTGAACCTGGATGTTGGTCACATCGGGAAATGCGTCCACCGACAGGCGCATGGCGGCGCGGGTGCCAAAACCGAGCAGCACGATCGCCACCACCAACAGCAGCAAACGCTGGGTCAGGGCGGTGCGGATCAATGACTTCAACATGGGTGGTCCTTGTTACTGGAGTTCTGCGCGCTTGCGCTCGTTGTGCAGATGGAATGCCCCTTCGATCACCACCTGATCACCCGGGTTGAGCCCTTTGCGCACGGGTCGGAACTCTTCATGGGCGGGGGCCAGCTCCACCGGGGTGAAGCGGTAAGTGGACTCGGCCACTTTGAGGTAAACAAAGTCGCGGTCCCCCTCGCGGATCACGGCATCTTGCGGCACCACGAGTTCGCTGTTGGCCTCGCCCCGGATCCGCATGGTGGCCAGCATTTGGGGTTTCAGGTCACGGTGGAGGTTGTCCACCTGTGTCCGAAATGGCACTGTGCGCGTCTCGGGTGACACCGCATCACCGACATAAATGATCCTGCCGGACAACTGACGGTTGCCCAAGGCCGGCACCTCGATGTCCACCTGCTGCCCCATGCGCACCGAGCGTGCGGTTTGTTCCGGCAAGGCCCCGCTGACCCAGACATTGCCCAGATCGGCCACGGTGAACAGGTGCTCACCCGGCTGCACCACCTGGCCATTGCTGATCTTGCGCTCGAGCAGGACACCCGACTGGGTGGCCAGCACCGGCGCATGGGACTGCAAGGCGCCTTGGTCGCGCAAGGCCTCCAGGGGCGCACCCGAGATGCCCAACAGCTTGAGCTGGTCGCTCAAGGCACGCAGCTCGGCACGGGCCAGGTTCAGCTCGGATTCGCGGCGCTGCAGTTCGGCGGCACCGATCACATCGGCCTGGAAAAG
>JAIXXW010000239.1 GCA_027490555.1 Comamonadaceae bacterium
ACCTTGTTTGGTGGCGCCGGCGCAGACCTTTTGTCAGGCGGTGCGGGCGATGACTCCCTTTACGGCAACGATGGCGCAGACACCCTTGCCGGTGGCGCTGGCAGCGATCGGTTCGTCTTCATGTACCAAGAATATGATCAGATTGTTCCAGACATCGTTGCGGATTTTCAAGCGGGAAACAGTGGTGATTCAATAGATTTAACCGATATCCATGGAAAAAATATCGCGGCGGGTTACACCCAATGGCCCGCTCAACAGCTTCCCTATACCCACGGATACATACGTCTTGTACAGGAAGGGAAGGATCTACTCGTTGGCTACGATCGGGACGGCTTTAATCCAAACTACTCCTTTAAATCAATTGCCCGCCTGCTCAATGTTGATGCGCTTGATTTGACTCAGGATAACTTCAGCTTGGTATCCGAAAATTTCGGGATTTCTCGAAATGGGATTGTTGCAAAACAATCTGTTCTCTCAAACGGAGATATTCAACTAGAGATTCGTCTATGGGGTGGACAACCTACGGCCGATGTGGTTGTTTCAGTTTACGACAAGATCAGAGCATCAACGTTGGTTCAAGCTTTAACCTTCACGCCCTTGGACTGGCGTGAGACAAAAACAGTGGTATTTTCAAGCGAGAACTCTGCGGCCCTTGATCTTGTAAGAGATTTAACATTCTCATTAACGTCAGGTGACGTTGACTATTCGGGCAAAAGCTTGGTCGCTGGCGTCATTGGAGAGAATTTGGTGGCCGAACGACCCAGATTGATTGCCCCAGAGCTCTCTATTTTTGCAAGCGATCAAACGCTATCTGTCGCATTAACTCCTTCTCATATTTCTGCGTTTGAATCAAAAATACCGTTGACATTGATTGCCAATACCGCTGGACTTCCATCAATAAATGCCTCTTTAACCTGGTCAAATGGAAGCCCCAAGGTTACGATGGTTAATCCAAATACTTGGGTTGGAGATGAGACGTTTGTGGCTTATGGCACACTGGGGGGGCAGGACATAGCGATACCGATTACCTTGCGAAATAATGGTACGAATGCACTGACCGTTGTTGCACCGACAAGGTTTACCGAGGGGCATTCGGGAGTTCAAAAACTTGAGGTCACTCTGCGTCTTGATCAACCTGCCGGGGAAAAGCTCGAGTTTGACTGGTTTATCGGTGGTTCCATTTCCAATGGAGTAAGTGCGGCTGATTTTATAAGCGGTGTCATGCCCCATGGTAAGGTACTTTTCAATCGTGGCGAATCAGTCAAGGTGATTCAGCTTGACATCAAAGGGGATACGGAGGTTGAATCAAACGAATTGATGAACTTAAATCTGTCGCTGTCAAACTCTCCACTCACTGAAGTATCCGTGCCTGCAAAGCCAATTTCTATAGCTATATTGAATGACGACTTTGAATCATTCAGAGGAACCGGTAAATACTGGAAAGATGATGTGCCTCTTAACCTCATGACCGGGTGGATTGTGGAAAATAAGAAATCGCTCGGTGCTAATCAAAGTAGTACGATTGAGAATATTGTTTATGATTCATTGGCAAAAACACTGACGGCTGATTTTGTAATTGATACCTCTGTAGATATTTTTAATTTTGATTTGCGTTTTACAAAACCGGAAACTTCAAAAGTTGCTGCAGTTGTTGATCCAAGCTTCAGCGCTTGGCAACTTGTTCAGAATGAACAACCAGCCCAATTTGATATCGCATCAATCAGTTCTAACCCAATGATTGGCGAAAGGAAAGTACTCACGATTGTGTTTAGCAATGTGTCCCCAGGTGACTCCATACACCTGGAGAGAGGTTCTGTTGGCAGTGAATCCCTAAGTCCCACCTCCATCTTCGGACGGAGTGCGCTGACCATCAATGATGGTGTCATTGCGGTCGAAGCAGTCGACGGAATCTATAACCTGAGTGACCTTTCCTCTCCGCCCACAACCACCACATTGGAAGCGATTGACTCCAGAGATGCTCTGCTCGCGTTAAGACTAGCAAATGGTTCGATACAGCCTGATCATAAGATCCAGTGGATTGCAGCTGATGTCAATAAAAATGGTACTGTCACAGCCTCGGATGCTTGGTCAATTCTTCGCGCTGCTGTCGGGTATAAAGCTTCATCTGTTGGGGAGTGGAGCCTCTTGAATTCCAATTTCGATATGGGTCAACTCGGCTCAGATCGGGCATGGATACAAGGACTGGACTCTTTCAATCTTATTCAAGGTGCACCGATAAATATGACAGGCGTCATCAGGGGTGACATTGATGGGTCTTGGGCATTTTTAGTTTAAGGCTCTGATATGGTTGAATTGCGAATATTCAGCAATTACTCTACAACTACTGACAAGTTTGAGCTTGGGTTTTATGCATTTTCAGAAGATCATGTTGATTTAGGGGGATTCTCTCTTAAAATTGATGCTTACATTGAAAGTGATGGAATTTTCAGTAAGGTGATTTTAAATGAGTTCTCAGTCAACTCCAGTTGGTTTTTTTCTGATGTCAATTTATTCAGGCAAACAGTAGGTGCAATATCTGCAAGTGGACTGAGTTTTTCAGAGAGTACAAACCTTGTCTTCCTATTTGATGCAAGTTTAGATTCGCAAATAGGACCCGGAGTTGACAGCTATTTTCTACGAGTCTCGCCTGTTTTGAACGAGGCTTTTTTCAGTGCGGATGGTGAAATTATCCCATGGGAGGGTGGGCTCTATTCCATAACTGATCTTGCAGAATCCACTGAAGCGAAATATCTTGATGGCCATATGGTAATTTTACCTGTGGGGGAGATCTCTTATCTGGATTCATCCGAAATAGATTTTTTTGAAAAATCAGTAGGACAGATAAACGCGATTGGAAAAAAATCTTCCCCTCTAAGTTACGGTATCGTTGATGGACTGCTTACGGATGATGGTGGTTATTACGAATTTAGACATCTGCTAGGAACTCTGCGAGTTTCCCGCAGTACCGGCGAATTTGAATTTACTCCAAAATCCAGTCAAATCGAATCTCTTGCCCAAAAAAATGATTTTTCTTTTCAGTTATTTGTTTCTGATGGAACAACTACAGAGTTTGTCCGATTAAAACTTACAGCAATTGGCACAAATGATTTTCCGATTGGTGATGTTTCTATATCAGGACTGGCCATCGAGGGACAGACACTGTCAGCATCGAACAATCTGAGCGATGCCGATGGGCTGGGTAATGTCATTTACACCTGGTATGCCAGTGGCAGCGATACGGCCATCGGGACGGGCAGCAGTTACATTCTCACGCAGCACGAGGTGGGTAAGACCATCTCCGTGAAGGCCATCTACACCGATCTTGGTTTTGCCCAAGAAACTGTTGCCAGTGTCGCCACAGCGGTTGTTCTGCCACTGGATTTCATTGCTCCCACGGTGTTTGCATTTAGTCCGGCCAAATCAACTACCGGTGTAGCGTTGGACAGCAACATTGTTTTGACCTTCAGTGAAGCAATAGCTCGAGGCACCGGCATCATCCAGATCCGATCAGGCTCACATACAGGAACCATCGTTGAATCCTTTGATGCCGCTACGAGTGCCAACTTGAGCATTTCAGGAGCAACTCTGAACATCAACCCGACAAACGATCTTGCTGAGAGCACTCGGTACTTCGTGACATTCACTCCGGGTTCGGTCAAAGACCTGGCAGACAACAGCTATGCAGGCACCAACACTTACGAATTCACCACGATCACCCCACCCAACGCCACACCCAGAGCTATCGGATTTTCAATCAAGACCAACGAAGACACCGCTATAAAGGGAACCCTTGAAGGTACAGATGAAGATGGAAATGCATTGACGTTCGCCGGAGTCACTGGCCCAACCAACGGCACGCTCACAATCAACGCCACAACAGGTGCATATACCTACACGCCCAATGCCAACTTCAACGGAAGTGACATTTTTTTATTCAAGGTCCATGACGGTATCGCGACCTCGGCAGTGGCAATCGTATTGATCAATGTGGCACCGGTCACCGACATCACCGGACACATCTACCACTGGAAGAATCACTCCCTTCTGCAGGGCGTACAAGTTTCAGATGGCACCACTTTTGCCACCTCTGGCGGCAATGGCAATTTTCGTTTCAATGCAGCCAATCTGACCTCCGCTCTTCTCGCTGCGGAGCTTGATGTTCAGGGCATTGGGTCTGCCATAGACAGTTCGGATGCTTTGGCTGCGCTCAAAATTGCCACGGGTCGAAATCCCAATGCCGATGGCAGTCCCATCACGCCCTACCAATACATCGCAGCCGATATGAATGAAGATGGTGTGGTCACGAGCGCAGATGCGCTGGCCATCTTGAAGTTGTCGCAAGGTCATTCGGATGTCCCCTCAGCCAAGTGGCTTTTTGTCAGAGAGTCTGAAGACTTCTGGAATGAAACGATCAACAGTTTCACCACCTCAAGAAAATCAGTGGTCTACGACAAGTCTATAGACGTCAGTACGCAGAGTGATGTGAAAGTCAATTTGGTGGCAGTGCTCAAGGGGGATGTGAATGGCAGTTGGCAAGCTGCTGACAGCATGGGAGATCTTTCCACGCTCGATCCAGGTTATTTCGCTGATTTGTCGAATCGGCTGGGATCTCCTCAATCGCAATGGGGTCTCATTCTTTAGGCCTCAACTGCTGAATTGAAATGGACTGAGGACAGTCTGAGGGCTTTCTCATGGCGGTCGATGGCCCTGCAGATCCGGCTCACTGGATGAGCCTTTACCCATCCAAAATGCGGCTATTCTTGTCAGCCCGGTGCCGAAGATTTTCCCCCACCGTTTTTTGACCGCATGACCCACCCGCTCATCTCACCTGGTTTTCTGGCCCTGCACAGCCACCGCTCGGAGGTGTTGGCCGAGACCTTGTCAGGCTGGTGTGCGCGCCAGCCTCTGGCCCCGCTGGAGCAGGAGGTGGTGCTGGTGCAAAGCAACGGCATGGCCGAGTGGATCAAGATGGTGTTGGCCGGGCAGTGCGAACAGGGCGGCGGTGTCTGCGCCGCCACGCGGGTGGAGTTGCCTTCGCGTTTTTTGTGGCGCACTTACCGGCAGGTGTTGGGCGCGGCCCAGGTGCCCTCCGAGTCGCCACTGGACAAACTGCCGATGACCTGGCGCCTGATGGCCCTGTTGCCGGCGTGTGTGGGCGAGCCGGTGTTTCGGCCCGTGGCCGGTTTCCTGCGCTCCGACGAGCCCGTGCGCCTGTTTCAACTGGCCAGCCGGCTGGCCGACCTGTTTGACCAGTACCAGATTTACCGCCCCGATTGGTTGCGCGACTGGGCTGCCGGGCATGACGTGCTCCAGCAGGCGACGGGGCCGGTGGCGCTGGCCGAGGACCAAGGCTGGCAGGCCGAGCTGTGGCGGCGGGTGCTCGCCACACTCGACCAGGACCAGCGCCAGCTGACCCGCCCTGCGCTGCACGCGCGGGCCTTGGCGCAGCTGCAATCGGGCCAGCAGCCGGTCAGCCCGGTGGCGCGCCGGGTGTCGGTGTTTGGCATGAGCCACATGCCCGCGCAGTTGCTGGACATGCTGGCCGCACTGGCCGCGCACAGCCAGGTCCTGCTGGCCGTGCCCAACCCCTGTCAGTACCACTGGGGCGACATCATCGACGGGCGCGAATGGCTGCGGGCCCAGCGCCGCCGCCAGCCCTACCGCCAGCAGCAGGACTTGTCGGCGGTGCCGCTGGCGCAAATGCACCTGCATGCGCCCACGCTCTTGGCCGCCTGGGGACGCCAGGGGCGCGATTTCATCCGGCAGCTGGACGCTTTTGACGACGTGCAGGCGGCCAAGCAGATCATGCAGTGGCCTCGCTTGGACTTTTTTGACGATCCGCCCGGCGAAGACGGCACACGGCTTTTGGCACAGCTGCAGCGGCGCATCCGTGACCTGGAGCCGTCCGTGGGTGGGGCCCCGGCGCTGCCCCTGGACCCCGCCGACCGCTCGGTCATGTTCACCGTCGCGCACAGCCCGGTGCGCGAGCTCGAAGTGCTGCACGACCAGCTGCTGCAGTGGTTCCACCAGCCGCCGGGGGACGCACCACTGTCGCCGCGCGACGTGGTGGTCATGGTGCCCGACATCGAGCGCATGGCCCCGGCCATCCGCGCCGTGTTCGGTCAGTACAAGCGCAGCGATGCGCGTTTCATCCCCTTTGACATCGCCGACCTGGGCGCGCAGGCCATCAGCCCGCTGATCCATGCCCTGCAGTGGTTGCTAGCCCTGCCGGAGCAGCGCGGCAGCATGAGCGAGTTGGTCGAGCTGCTCGAGGTGCCCGCGCTCGCGGCCCGCTTTGGCCTGCAGCCCGAGGACCTGCCCACACTCACCCGCTGGATGGCGGGCGCGGGCATCCGCTGGGGCCTGTCGGCCGAGCACCGCGCAGGCCTGGGCCTGGGCGTGTGTGGCGAAGACAACTCGGCGCTGTTTGGCGTGCAGCGCATGCTCATGGGCTACGCCTGCGGTGCCGACCCCGTGCAGACCGACGGTGTCTCGCCTTACCCCGAAGTGGGAGGGCTGGATGCCGAGCTGGCCGGGGCCTTGGCGCACTTTGTGCAGGCCTTGATGGATTGGGGCCACACCTGCGCGCAAAGCGGCACACCTGCGCAATGGGCCGAGCGTGGCCGCGCTTTGCTGGCCGCCTTGTTCAAGCCACGCGACGACAACGACCGCAACGCACTCAGTGCCCTGGACCTGGCGCTCACCGACTGGCTGCGCGCCTGCAACGAGGCGGATTTTGTCGCGCCGGTGCCGCTGGCGGTGGCCCGCTCGGCCTGGCTGGAGGCCCTGAAAATGCCCCGGCTGGAGCAACGCTTTCGCGCCGGTGGCGTGACCTTTTGCACGCTCATGCCCATGCGGGCGATCCCGTTCCAGGCGGTGTGCCTGCTGGGCATGAACGATGGCGACTACCCGCGCCGCAGCCCACGTGCCGACTTTGACCTGATGGGCCTGCCGGGCATGCAGCGCCCGGGCGACCGCTCGCGCCAGGGCGATGACCGCCAGCTCATGCTCGAAGCCCTGTTGTCGGCGCGGCAGGTGCTCTACGTCAGCTGGAGCGGCCACAGCGTGCGCGACAACAGCGAACAACCGCCCTCGGTGCTGGTCTCCCAGCTGCGAGACGAGATCGACCTGCTGTGGGGCCAGGGCACCGCCGAACGCCTGAGCACATCGCACCCGCTGCAACCCTTTGGCCGCGCTTACTTTGAAGAAGGTGGCCCACTGCAGACCTATGCCCAGGAGTGGCGTGCTGCGCAAAGGGGCCAGCAGCGCGACCTGGCCGAGCAGGCGCCCCCGCTGTCGCCCTCCAACCTGAAATTGCCCCCGTTCACGGCGGCCAATGGGCAGGCACCGGTCATCACACTGGCCCAGCTCGCGCGCTTTTTGCGCAAACCCGTGGGCGCGTTTTTCCGCGAGCGCTTGCAGGTCCATCTGGAGGACGAGCACAGCGCCTTGCGCGACGAAGAGCTGTTTGGTCTGGCGGGGCTGGACCACTACCAGCTGTTGGACCATGAACTGCGGCATCTGCCCGCCGAGCTGGATTTTCAGGCACTGCCAGCGCATGTGCAGCAGGTGGTCAAGCGCCTGCGCCAGGCCGGTGCCTTGCCGCTGGCCGCCGTGGGCACGCTCGAAGCGCAAAAACTCAGCGCCCGCCTGCAGGCCATGCTGGCGGCTGCGCTGCGCGAACGCGAGGCTTATCCGGATGCCGCCGAGCGCGTGCTGGTCGAGCTCGGGGGCGAGCAGGTCGCCTTGCAGGACGCGCTGGGCGATGTGGCGATGGGTGAGGGCGGTCAGTTGTCCCTGCACTTGCGCGCCAGCGAACTGGCCAGCTTCAAAAACAAGAAACCCCATGCACACCCCGAAAAACTGATCGACATCTGGCTGTGGACCCTGGCGGCTGCGGCCATGGGCCGTCCCCTGGACTGTGTGGTGGTGGGCCGCAATGCGGTGCTGCGCGCCAAGCCGCAGGATGCGGCGCAGGCCCGCGCGCATCTGCAGGTGTTGCTGGAGGCCTGGGCCGAGGGCATGTGCTGGCCACTGCCGCTGCCGCCCGGCGTGGCCTTGCGTTGGCTCAAACCGACCGAGAACCTCAACGCACTGGCCGATGCCTACGAGGGCAGCGCTTTCAAAGTCGGCGCGATCATGGAGGATCCGGCACTGCAGCGCACCTACCCCAGCTTGCACGACCTGATGGCCGGCGGCGAGTTCGCGCACTGGGCCCCGCGGGTCTACCAGCCCTTGCAAGACTGGGCTGATGCCCTGGTCATCGAAGCCTTGCCGAACGCACCCGAGGACGAGGGTGGCGACGACGAGGAGGAGCTGGAATGAGCCAGACACCCCAGCTTCAGGTCCAGCGGTTTCCCTTGCGCGGCAGCCAGTTGATCGAGGCCAGCGCGGGCACGGGCAAGACCTGGACGATTGCCGCGCTCTACCTGCGCCTGGTGCTGGGCCACGGCTGCGCAGCCAGCGCCCCGGTGCGCCCCATGCTGCCGCAGGACGTGCTGGTCATGACCTTCACCCGCGCCGCCACCCGCGAGCTGTCCGA
>JAIXXW010000009.1 GCA_027490555.1 Comamonadaceae bacterium
CACCTGGCCCTCGGGCAAAGTCACCTCCACCAGCGCCCCCGACTGCACCTCTTTCTTCACCGCGCTGCGCGGCAAAAACGCCATGCCATGGCCTTGCAGCGCCATCACCTTCAGGCCTTCGGCCATGTCGGTCTCGTACACCCTCTCCAGGTGCACGGGGGTACCCGCCTGCTTCAAAATCCAGTCGGTGATGCTGCCCAAATACGCGCCCGGCGCATACCCCAGGTAGGGCAGCGGCCGGCTCACATGGCCTGGCAAGTCGAACAAGGCCCGGCCATCCGCACCGGTGGGGGCATAGGGCGCCAACACCTCGTGCCCCAGCACCACCATCTCGTAACGCTCGGGGTCGATCTGCAAGGGCAGCGAGGGGTGGTGGTAGGCGATCATCACATCGCAGCCCCCTTCGGCCAGCCGCATCGCCGCGTCGTGCACATTGAGCGCCGTCAGGCGGCTTTTGATCGGCCCGAAACTCTCCCGCAAATCCGCCATCCAGGCCGGGAAAAAAGTGAACGCCAGGGTGTGGGGAACGGCAAACTGGATGAAGTCCTGCTCGGCCGCATGGTGCCCCCGCAGCATGGCCCGTGTGTTTTGCAAGGCCTGCAGCATCTCCAGGGCCTGGGCATACAGGGTCTGGCCCGCCGGGGTCAGCTGGGTGGGGTAAGAGCTTCTGTCCACCAGATTGGCCCCTGCCCAGGCCTCCAGCGACTGGATGCGGCGCGAAAACGCCGGTTGCGTCACATGCCGCAACTGCGCCGAACGGCTGAAACTGCGGGTTTCAGCCAGACTGACAAAATCTTCCAGCCATTTGGTTTCCATGGGCGCCTCAGATCACACGCACTTTCACGCTTTTGCCCTTGATCTTGCCATGCGACAGACGGGCCTCGACCCCGGGGGCCAGCTCGGACAGCACCGCCACATAGGTCGAAAACTCGTTGACTTGGATCTTGCCGACCTGTTCACGGCCCAGGCCGCATTCTCCGGCCAAGGCCCCCATCACATCACCGGCACGGATTTTTTCCTTGCGGCCCCCGACGATTTGCAGGGTGCGCATCGGCGGGCGCAAGGGCCCGCCTGCAGCAGGGGTCAAGTCGGCCACAGAGGCCCAGCTCGACTCGCGGCCTTGCATGAGCTCGATCTTGCCGACAGCCCCCATTTCGTCCATGCTGGCCAAAGTCAGGGCCAGGCCCTCGGCATCGCCGCGCCCGGTGCGGCCAATGCGGTGGATGTGGATTTCCGGGTCGGGCGACACATCCACGTTGATCACCGCCTCCAGCCCCTGCACGTCCAGCCCGCGCGAGGCCACATCGGTGGCCACCAGCACCGAGCAGCTGCGGTTGGCAAATTGCACCAGCACCTGGTCGCGTTCGCGCTGCTCCAACTCGCCAAACAGGGCCAGCGCGCTGTAACCCTGGGCCTGCAGCACCGCCACCAGATCGCGGCACTGCTGCTTGGTGTTGCAAAAAGCCAGCGTGCGCTCGGGCCTGAAATGCGCCAGCAGCCTGGACACGGCATCCAGGCGCTGGGTCTCGCTGACTTCGTAAAACAGCTGACGGATCTTGTGCGCACTGTGCTGCGCCTGCACCTTCACGGTCTGGGGCGCGCGCATGAACTGCGCCGCCAGCTGGGCGATGCCTTCGGGGTAAGTGGCCGAAAACAGCAGGGTCTGGCGGTCTTGGGCACATTGGCGAACCACCTTGGCGATGTCGTCCAAAAAGCCCATGTCCAGCATGCGGTCGGCCTCGTCCAACACCAGCGTGCTGACGCCCGCCAGGTTCAGGGAACCGCGCTCCAGATGGTCCAGGATGCGGCCGGGCGTGCCGACCACCACGTCGGCGCCGTGCGCCAGACTCAGGGTCTGGCCGCGCAGGGCCACGCCACCGCAGAGGGTGACGACTTTCACGTTCTGGCGGGCGCGTGCCAAGCGGCGGATTTCTTGCGTGACCTGATCGGCCAACTCGCGGGTCGGGCACAACACCAGCGCCTGGATGGCCGCGCTGGGCGAGCCGGTGCGGTGCAAGCGCTCGATCAGGGGCAGGCCAAACGCCGCCGTCTTGCCACTGCCGGTGCTGGCCTGGGCGATCAGATCCTGCCCCGCCAGGCTGATGGGCAGGCTGGCCGCCTGGATGGGGGTCATCTGGGAGTAACCCAGTTGCACCAGGTTGTGCAAGGTGGCCGGGGCCAGCTTCAGCTGGGCAAAGCCGGTGGTGTTCGCGTCTTGGGGGGATGGGCTCATGGGCTGATTATCGGGGGGCAGCCCGGGGCCCTCAGGGCGCGAAGTTTTTCGGCGGCGTGGCCCCCAGGTGGCGGAAAGCCGCCAGGGTGGCCATGCGCCCGCGCGGCGTGCGCTGCAAAAAACCCTGCTGGATCAGGTAGGGCTCGATCACGTCTTCGATCGTGCCCGGCTCCTCGCCAATGCTGGCGGCAATGTTGTCCAGCCCCACCGGGCCGCCATCAAAGCGGTGGACCACCGCCTCCAGCAATTTGCGGTCCATCAGGTCAAAGCCCTCCGGGTCCACATCGAGCATGGTCAGGGCCTGCTGGGCGATGCCTTTGTGGATGGTGCCATCGCCCTTGACGTCGGCAAAATCACGCACCCGGCGCAGCAGGCGGTTGGCGATGCGGGGGGTGCCGCGCGAGCGGCGGGCGATCTCGAAGGCGCCCTGCGCGTCGATCGGCGCCTTGAGCAAGCCGCTGCTGCGGGTCACGATGCGCGAGAGTTCCTCGGGCGTGTAAAACTCCAGCCGCGAGACGATGCCAAAACGGTCGCGCAGCGGGTTGGTGAGCATGCCCGCGCGGGTGGTGGCCCCCACCAAGGTGAAGGGCTGCAAATCGAGCTTGATGCTGCGCGCGGCCGGGCCCTCGCCGATCATGATGTCGATCTGGTAGTCCTCGAGCGCGGGGTACAAAATCTCTTCGACCACCGGCGACAGGCGGTGGATCTCGTCGATGAAGAGCACATCGTTGCGCTCCAAATTGGTGAGCAGGGCCGCCAGGTCCTTGGGTTTTTCCAGCACCGGGCCGCTGGTCTGGCGCAGGTTGACACCCAGCTCGGCGGCAATGATGTGGCTGAGCGTGGTTTTGCCCAGGCCCGGTGGGCCGAACAGCAGCACATGGTCCAAGGGCTCGGCGCGCATCTTGGCCGCGCGGATGAAGATCTCCAGCTGCTCCCGCACCTTGGCCTGGCCCACGTACTCGTCCAGCAGCTTGGGACGCAGGGCGCGCTCGATCGCTTCTTCCTGGTTCGACACGGGGGCCGCCGAAATCACCCGGGGCTCGGGCGGGGGCGCAAAGTCGTCGGTGCGGATGCTCATGGCTCAGCTCGTCTTCATTTGTTCAGGGCCTTGAGCGCCAACTTGATGCCCTCGCTCACCGCCACATCGGCGGGCAGGCTCTTGAGCGCGGCGGCCGCTTCCTTGTCGCTGTAGCCCAGCGCCAGCAAGGCCTGCTGGATGTCGCTTTGCGCATCGCTGGTGTGCACGGCAAACAAGCCGCCGACGTCGGCGCCGAGCTTGCCCTTGAGCTCCAGCAACAGGCGCTCGGCGGTTTTTTTGCCAATGCCGGGCACCTTGACCAGACGGCCCACTTCCTGGGTGGTGATCGCTTGGGCCAGATCGGCCACGCTCATGCCCGACAGCACGCTGAGCGCCGTGCGCGGGCCCACGCCCGAGATCTTGATGAGCTGGCGAAAGGCTTCGCGCTCAGCCTGGGTGGCAAAGCCATACAGGATTTGCGCGTCCTCACGCACCACAAAGTGCGTGACCAGACTGACTTTTTCACCACTGGCGGGCAAATTGTAAAAAGTGCTCATCGGCACATTGACCTCGTAGCCCACCCCATGGCATTCCACGATCACCTCGGGGGGGTTCTTGTCGCTCAGGATGCCGGTCAGTTTGCCAATCATGGAGGGAGTGCCCTTGGGTTGCACAAGTCTGGGGGAAAATCGGGGCTTCTTCACCGGCCAGAACCGGGCGAGCACCCCCACGCACAGGATTATCCACTTGATCGTCAGACACACCTTCACCCCGCACAACAACACCCGGCTGTCGCACCTGTGCGGCCCCATGGACGCGCACCTGCGCACCATCGAAGCGGGCTTGCAGGTGAGCATTGCGCACCGCCACGAGCAGTTCAAGGTGGACGGCCCCAAGGCCGTGGCCCTGCGGGCCATGGAGATTTTGCAGGCGATGTACGAGCGGGCCGACCGCCCGATCGCGCCCGACACGGTGCAGCTCATGCTGGTCGGTGACAACGGGGGTGAAGAAGCCGAGCTGCCTGCCTTGCAAACCCGCCGGGCCGATCTCAAACCCCGCACCCCGGTGCAAGCGGCGTATCTGGAGAGCATCGCCAGCCACGACATCACCTTCGGCATCGGTCCGGCCGGCACCGGCAAGACCTACCTGGCCGTGGCCTGCGCGGTGGACGCGCTGGAGCGCGCCAGCGTGCAGCGCATCGTGCTGACGCGCCCGGCGGTCGAGGCCGGTGAGCGGTTGGGCTTTTTGCCAGGCGACCTGTCGCAAAAAGTCGACCCGTACCTGCGCCCGCTGTACGACGCGCTGTACGACCTGATGGGCCACGACAAGGTGCACAAGGCGTTTGAGCGCCATGCGATCGAGATCGCGCCACTGGCCTTCATGCGGGGGCGCACCCTGAACAACGCCTTTGTGATCCTGGACGAAGCGCAAAACACCACCACCGAGCAAATGAAGATGTTCCTCACCCGCATCGGCTTTGGCGCCAAAGCCGTGGTCACCGGCGATGTCAGCCAGATCGACCTGCCCAAAGGGCAGTTGAGCGGCCTGATCGATGCCGAGCGCGTGCTCAAGCGGGTCAAGGGCATCGCCTTCAC
>JAIXXW010000255.1 GCA_027490555.1 Comamonadaceae bacterium
CAAGAAGACGCTCGCATCGCGCGTCGAAGGCCTGTCCAAGGTGGTCTACCACAACAAGCTGGGCACGCAGGGCGAGCGCATGGCGCGTGTGTGCGCGATCGCCCGCGCCATCGGCCAGCCACTGGGCGGCGACCTGCTGGCCCAGCAAGCCGAGCAGGCGGCGCACCTGGCCAAGACCGATTTGCTGACCGACATGGTGGGCGAGTTCCCCGAGCTGCAAGGCATCATGGGCGGCTACTATGCGCGCCACGACGGCCTGCCGGTGGCCATCGCCGAAGCCATCGAAGACCATTACAAGCCGCGCTTTGCCGGCGACGCCTTGCCACGCAACACCGTGGGCCTGGTGGTGGCGCTGGCCGACAAACTTGAAACCCTGGTGGGCATGTTCGGCATCGGCAACCTGCCCAGCGGCGACAAAGACCCGTTCGCCCTGCGTCGCCATGCGCTGGGTGTGATCCGGATGCTGGTCGAAAAAGAGGTGGCCCTGGATGTGCCCGATGTCTTGGCCCTGTCTGTGCCAGTCTTTGGCGACAAGGTCAGTGACGCATCCGCAGCCTTGATCGATTTCATCTACGACCGCCTGTCGGGCAGCCTGCGCGAGCAGGGCTTCAGCGCCCAGGAAGTCGACGCCGTCATGGCCCTGCGCCCTGCGCGCCTGGCGCAGGTCAACCTTTTGCTGTCGGCCGTGCGCGCCTTCGCCGCCCTGCCCGAAAGTCCAGCGCTGGCAGCGGCCAACAAGCGCATTGGCAATATTTTGAAGAAAGCGGGCGAGGTGGATGCCCACGTCAACCCCGCCTTGCTGCAGGAAGACGCCGAGAAGGCGCTGTATGCGGTCATGCAAAGGCTGCTGCCCGAATCCGAGGCGCAGTTCCAGGCGGGCGACTACACCGCCAGCTTGCAGACGCTGGCCGGCCTGCGTGGCCCGGTCGATGCCTTCTTTGACGACGTGATGGTCAATGCCGAAGCCATGGACCTGCGCCTGAACCGCCAGGGCTTGCTGAAAAGCCTGCATCTGGCGATGAACCGCGTGGCCGACCTGTCGCGCCTGGCCGCCTGAGCGTGCAACGGCCATGCCCCACAAGCTCGTCATCCTCGACCGCGACGGCACCATCAACCGGGCCAGTGAGGAGTTCGTCAAATCCCCAGAGGAGTGGCACCCCTTGCCAGGCGCGCTGGAGGCGATCAGCCGCCTGAACCATGCGGGTTACCACGTGGTGCTGGCGACCAACCAATCGGGGCTGGGCCGTGGCTTGATCGACATGGCGGCGCTCAATGCCGTGCATGCCCACATGTGCAAGTCCCTGGCCGCCCTCGGGGGCCGCATCGACGCGATCTTTTACTGCCCGCACACCGCCGACGACGCCTGCACTTGCCGCAAACCTTGGCCGGGGCTGTTCAACCAGATCGCCGAACGTTATGGTGTGTCGCTGCAGGGCGTGCCCTGCATCGGCGACAGCCTGCGCGACATGCAGGCGGCCGAAGCGGCCGGTTGCGTGCCGCATCTGGTGTGCACCGGGCGTCACCCGGATCTGATGGGGCGTGAGCTGCCTGCGGGTTTTCCGGCCATGACCCGGGTGCATGCCAACCTGGCCGATTGCGTCGACCATTTGCTGGGGGCCGCGCCCCTGTCCAAGCCCGTCGCGGCCTGAGGGATTTGACCGATGAACGTCATCCGCTCGCTGGTGCACCTGTTGTGGATGGCCATCACCGTGGTGCCCTGGGCGCTGTTTGTGCTGCTGATCTCTTACTTTGTCAGCAGCACCCGGCTGTACTGGGTGTGTGTGGGCTGGCTGCGTTTGGCGGTGAACAGCGGCACACGCATCCTGGGGATTGAGAACCGCATTCAGGGCATGGAAAACCTGCCCCAGGGCAGCAAGGACCCGGCGGTCCTGCTGGTCAAGCACCAGTCGACCTGGGAGACTTTTGTGATGCCGGTGATCATGCCGCACCCCCTGGCCTATGTGTTCAAGAAGGAGCTGCTGAGTGTGCCGTTTTTCGGCTGGGCCATGGGGCGTTTGGACATGATCCACATCGACCGCAAGCAACGTTCGCGCGCTTTTGCCAAGGTGGTGCAGCAAGGCCGCCGCCTGATGGACGAGGGCGTTTGGGTGATCATGTTTCCAGAGGGCACGCGCATTCCGCGTGGCCAAAAAGGCGAATACAAAAGCGGGGGGGCGCGGCTGGCCATTGCGGCGGGCGTGCCCGTGATCCCGATCGCCGTGACTTCGGCGGTTTGCTGGCCCACCCGCGCCTTCGTCAAGAAACCGGGTGTGGTGCACATTTCCATTGGCCAAGCGATTTCCAGCGAAGGCCGCGATGCAGAAGACCTGATCCGCGAGGTCGAGCACTGGATCGAAGCCGAGATGCGCCGCCTGGACCCCGAGGCCTACCCGGACGCCGCGGTGCACTGAGATCCGAATCGGACAAACCATGCGCGGGCCATTGCAGTTTGTGCTGGACTTTTTCACCGGAGGGGACGCGCAGGCGCCCAGCCCTCCACCCAGTTTGGCGCCCAGTTTGGTACCCAGCCAGGCACAACCCCACAGCGAGGCCCACTCGCCCCCGGCCATGGGTTTCACCCACCCGGCCGCCAACCGGCATGCGCAGTTGCAGGGCGTGACGGTGTCTTTCCGTTTTGAGCGCTCGCGCCGCAAGAGCATCGGTTTTCTGGTGGGGGCCGATGGCCTGGTGGTGCGTGCCCCCCAATGGGTGACCTTGCGCGAGGTGGATGCCGCAGTGCAGGAAAAAGGCGCCTGGATCGTGGCCAAGCTGCGGCAGTTCAAGGATCGCCAAACCGAACAGTTCCAGACCGCCATCGAATGGCGTCACGGGGCCGAAGTGCCTTTTCTGGGGCGCACGGTGCGCCTGTGTGTGCTGGAGCGCGGCGTGGGCCGTCTGCACGGGCAGGATGTGCCGCCCGAGCAGGTGCTGCCGGTCACGTTGCCACCCGGCGCGACGGTGAGCCAGGTGCGCGACGCGGCCCAGGTGTGGCTGAAAAAGCAGGCCCGGTCCTTGTTTGAAGAAAGGCTGCACCACTTCGCCCCGCTGCTGGGGGTGCGATGGCAAAAACTCAGCCTGTCCAGTGCCAACACGCGCTGGGGCAGCGCCCGCGCCGATGGCCACATCCGCCTGAACTGGCGCCTGATTCACCTGCCGATCAGCCAGATCGACTATGTGGTGGTGCACGAATTGGCGCACCTGCGCGAGATGAACCACAGCCCCCGCTTTTGGGACACCGTGGGCGAGGTCATGCCCGACTATGCCCAGCGGCGCAAGGCCCTGCGTCAGTCCCCCATGGGCCTGGCCGGGGACTGAGTCCGGCTGAACCGCTCGATCCCGTCGGCACCGCGCTGGCGCTGCAATTGACCGGACAGCCAGAGCAAGTTCAGGTGGGCTACGGCTTCGCCCATGGCAAAGGTGGTCTGGTGCACATCCAGCGTGCGCTGGAAGATCAGGGGCAGCGCATCGTGCGCACACAGGGCCTGCTGGCCGCAGGCCTGCAGCAGTTCGTCCAGGCGCTCCGCATGGTGCTGGCGCAACTGGGCGATGCGCGCGGCCACGCCCCTGAAGGGGCGTCCGTGCGAGGGCAAGACCAGCGTCTCTTCGGGCAGCGGCTGCAGCCGGTCCAGCGAATCCAGAAAATGCTGCAGGGGGTTGCCGTCGGGCTCGGTGGCGTAGACGCTGACGTTGGTGGAGATCGAGGGCAGCAGCATGTCGCCGCTGATCAGCAATGCGCCCTGTGCATCGTGCAGGGCCATGTGTTCCGGTGAATGGCCATGTCCGACCAGGCATTGCCAGTGGCGCTCGCCGATGCGCACCTGCGCGCCCGCCATCAGGCGCACATAGGTGCTGGGCACCTGGGGCACCATGCTGGGGTAGTAACCGATGCGCGATTGGACCACCGCCAGGTCTTCGGGCTTGTTCCAGCCGTGGGCCGCAAAAAACCGCACCGTGGGCTCGCCCCCAAAATTGGACAGCCCCGAACAGGCCATCATGGCCGACTGGTACTCGCCGGTGCTCATCCACAGCGGTGCCTGCCAGCGATCGCACAGCCAGTGCGCCAGGCCCATGTGGTCCGGGTGCATGTGGGTCACCAGCACCCGCAAGATCGGCAGCCCCTGCAGCACCGTTTGCTCCACCTGCAGCCAGGCTTGGCGGGTGGCGGGGTTGTCGATGCCGCAGTCCACCACCGTCCAGCCTTCGCGCCATGCGCCAGGCTGCTGGGGGTGGGGCAGGCGGTCGCGCAGCAGCCACAGGTTGATGTGGTTCAAGGCAAAGGGCAGGCCCATGCGCAACCACCACACACCGGGGGCCACCTCGATGGCAGCGCCCGCAGCGGGCAACTGTTCTTGCAGCGGAAAGTGCAGGCCAGCGCCCGGGGCGGGGCGGGGGCCTGCTGCAGGGCTTTCTGCCGGCGGGGCCAAGGGGGCAGGGGACGTGGAGCGCATGGCGGCAGAGGTTTGGGTTAGCATTCGGGCTTTGACGTTGACGTCAACGTCAATCACGATTCCATTCTAGAGGGCGGCTGTGCACGGGCCTGTCCCACTTGTGCAAGCTCAGGGGACCCACGCCATGGCGAACACCTACACGATCAGTGATTTGGCTCAGGAATTTGACCTGACCACCCGCGCCATCCGCTTTTACGAGGACATGGGGCTGCTCGAGCCACAGCGGTCCGGGCCGGGTGGGCGCAACCGGGTGTATTCGGCGCGCGACCGCACCCGCCTGAAGCTGACCTTGCGGGCCAAGCGCCTGGGCCTGTCGCTGAACGAGGCCAAAGACCTGATCGACATGTACGACAGCCCGCGCGACACGGTGCCGCAGCTCAAGAAATTCCTGCTGGTGCTGGCCGAACACCGTCAGCAGCTGGAGTCGCAGCTGGCCGACCTGCAGGCGACGCTGGACGAGGTGAAAGCCCACGAAAAAGAAACCCGCAGTCTGCTGCTCAAGGCCCACAAAAATGCCTTGCCGGCTTGAGCATGGGCCTGGGTCAGGCTGGTTTTTTCGTTTGACGTTGACGTAAACGTCAATTAAAGTCGTGGTCTGCCCACCAAACCAGGATGTGATGTGAGTACCGCCATTTCTGCCCATGAGCGCGTGGCCCAGAGCCTGGCCAGACAAGGCATGATGCGCCACCTCGGGGTGCGGCTGCTGTCGGCCTCGGCGGGCCAGGTGGAACTGGCCATGCCCTACGGCGACAAAGTGACCCAGCAGCAAGGTGGTTTCCATGGCGGCGCCATGGGTGCGCTGGCCGACATCGCCGGTGGTTATGCGGCTTTGACGGTGGCACCCGAGGGCATGGAAGTGGTCACCATCGAATACAAGATCAACTTTCTCAACAGCCGGCAAGGCGGCGAGCTGCGTGCCACGGGCCGGGTGGTCAAGGCCGGCAAGCGGGTCATCGTGACCTCGGCCGAGGTCTTGCACATCGATGCCGATGGCCAAACATCCCCGTGCGCCGTGATGCAGCAAACCCTGACCACCGTGCCCCAAACCTACTGACCCGGCGCGGTGAGCACCCTCCCACCCCCTCCAAGAACACCCCAAGAACACCCCCAGGACACCCCATGAACAACCTGCCCGGTCTGAACTTCCAACTCGGTGAAGACATCGACGCGCTGCGAGATGCGGTGCGCGACTTTGCCCAAGCCGAGATCGCCCCCCGCGCTGCACAAATTGACCGCGATGACCAGTTCCCGATGGACCTGTGGCGCAAGATGGGTGACTTGGGCGTGCTGGGCATCACCGTGGGCGAGGAATACGGGGGCGCGGGCATGGGCTACCTGGCCCACATGATCGCCATGGAAGAAATCTCCCGGGCCTCGGCCAGCGTGGGCCTGTCGTATGGCGCCCACTCCAACCTGTGCGTCAACCAGATCAAGCGCAACGGCAACGCGGCCCAGCGCGCCAAATACCTGCCCAAGCTGATTTCCGGCGACCATGTCGGTGCGCTGGCCATGAGCGAGCCCGGCGCGGGGTCTGACGTGATCAGCATGAAGCTCAAGGCCGAAGACAAGGGCGGCTACTACCTGCTCAACGGCGCCAAGATGTGGATCACCAACGGCCCCGACGCCGACACCCTGGTGGTCTATGCCAAGAGCGAGCCTGAACTCGGCGCGCGCGGCGTGACGGCTTTTTTGATTGAAAAAGGCATGAAGGGC
>JAIXXW010000018.1 GCA_027490555.1 Comamonadaceae bacterium
ATGCAACAGCAATCGCTGCTGATTTCTTCTTTGATTGATTTTGCCGAGCAACACCACGGCGACAGCGAGGTTGTCTCGCGCCGGGTGGAGGGCGACATCCACCGCAGCAACTGGGCCCAAGTGGCCCGGCGGTCGCGCCAGGTCGCCAATGCCCTGGACGCCCAAAAGCTGCCGCAAGGCACCCGCATCGCCACGCTGGCCTGGAACGGTTACCGCCACCTGGAGCTGTACTTTGGCGTGAGTGGCTCGGGCCGAGTGCTGCACACCATCAACCCCAGGCTGCACCCGGACCAGCTGGCCTGGATCGCCAACCATGCCGAAGACCTGGTGCTGTGCTTTGAAATGACGTTTTTGCCGCTGGTGCAGGCGGTGCACGCCAAGTGCAGCACCATCACCCAGTATGTGGCTTTGTGCGATGCGGACAAGCTGCCTGCCGACACCGGCATTCCCAATTTGGTCAGCTACGAGGCCTGGATCGGCCAGCAACCGAGCACCTACACCTGGCCGCAGCTCGACGAGAACACGGCCTGCAGCCTGTGCTACACCAGCGGCACCACCGGCAACCCCAAGGGGGCCCTCTACAGCCACCGCTCGACCGTGCTGCACGCTTACGCCGCAGCCTTGCCCGATTCCATGTGCATTTCGGCGCGTGATGCCATCTTGCCGGTGGTGCCCATGTTCCACGTCAACGCCTGGGGCATCCCTTACAGCGCGGCCATGGCGGGCGCCAAACTGGTGTGCCCCGGTCCGGCCCTTGACGGCAAATCGGTGTACGAGCTGATCGAAGCGGAAGGGGTGACGTTCGCGGCGGGTGTGCCCACCGTGTGGCAAATGCTGCTGGGCCACATGAAGCCGGCTGGCCTGAAATTCAGCACCCTCAACCGCACCGTGATTGGCGGCTCGGCTTGCCCGCCCGCCATGATCGATGCCTTCCGAGAGGACTACAACGTGGACGTGTTGCATGCCTGGGGCATGACCGAGCTCAGTCCCCTGGGGACCGTGTGCACCCTCAAGAACAAGCACCGGCGCCTGCCAGCCGAGCAGCAGATGAAACTGCGCATGAAACAAGGCCGCTGCATTTTCGGCATCGACATGAAGATCGTCGACGCCGATGGCCGTGACCTGCCCCACGACGGCAAGGCCGCCGGCGACCTGCTGGTCAAAGGGCCCTGGGTGATCTCGGCCTATTTCAAGCAAGAAGGCGGCAACCCCTTGGTCAACGGCTGGTTCCCGACGGGGGATGTGGCCACCATCGACGCCGATGGCTTCATGCAGATCACCGACCGCAGCAAGGACGTGATCAAGTCGGGCGGTGAGTGGATCAGCTCGATCGATGTGGAAAACATCGCCATGGCGCATCCGGCTGTGGCCATGGCCGCCTGCATCGGCATGCGCCACCCCAAGTGGGACGAACGGCCCGTGGTGTGCGTGGTCAAGAAACCCGGTGCAGAGGTCAGCCGCGAAGCGCTGATCGCCTTTTACGAGGGCAAGACCGCGAAATGGCAAATCCCGGACGATGTGGTCTTTGTCGACGCCATCCCCCTGGGCAGCACGGGCAAGATGCTCAAGACCCGTCTGCGCGAGCAACTGGCCGACTATGTTTTGCCCAGCTTGCGATCGGGATCATGACGCCCAGATTAAAAGTCACGCGAGTGATATCACTTAGGGGCAAACCCCGAGCTTTTTTTCACTCTCAAACGGTTACGCTCAACGTGTTCCGATTCACAACGCAGGAGACCCCGAAATGAAAACCACCATCCGTTTGATCGCTGCCACGGCATTGGCTGCAACGGCCATGGGCGCCTACGCTCAGAAAGGCGAGACTGTCAAGATTGCCTGGATCGATCCCCTGTCCGGTTTGATGGCCCCCGTGGGCAGCAACCAGCTCAAGAGTTTCCAGTTCTTTGCCGAAAAATTCAGCAAGACCAACCCCGCCGGCGTCAAGTTTGAAGTGATTGGCATCGACAACAAGCTGAGCCCCGCTGAAAGTCTGAACGCCCTGAAGGCGGCCATGGACCAGGGTGTGCGTTACATCACCCAGGGCAACGGCTCTTCGGTGGCCGGCGCCCTGATCGAAGCCGTGAACAAGCACAACGAGCGCAACCCCGGCAAGGAAATCATTTTCCTGAACCACTCGGCGGTCGACCCCGACTTCACCAACAGCAAGTGCAGCTTCTGGCATTTCCGCTTTGACGCCGACACCTCGATGAAGATGGAGGCCATGACCACCTTCATGAAGGACCAGAAAGACATCAAGAACGTCTACCTGCTCAACCAGAACTACTCGCACGGCCACCAGATGGTGCGCTATGCCAAG
This sequence comes from Comamonadaceae bacterium, assembly GCA_027490555.1. GTDB lineage: Bacteria > Pseudomonadota > Gammaproteobacteria > Burkholderiales > Burkholderiaceae_C > Limnohabitans_A. Next base: position 2,318 of record JAIXXW010000018.1, read on the forward strand.
GAAAACCTGGCGCGCAAGATGCCCGACGTCAAGATCGTGGGTGAAGACCTGCACCCCTTGGCCCAGGTGCGTGACTTCGCCCCCTACATCGCCAAGATCAAGGCCTCGGGTGCCGACACCGTGATCACCGGCAACTGGGGTTCCGACCTGGCCTTGCTGATCAAGGCGGCCAACGAAGGCGGCTACAACGGCAAGTTCTACACCTACTACACCGGTGTGACCGGCACGCCAACGGCCCTGGGCCAAGGCGGTGCAGGCCGTGTGTTCCAGATTTCCTACAACCACTACAACATGGGTGGTGACATGGGCAAATGGATGGCCGAATTCAAGCAGAAGTTCAACGACGACTTCTACACCGGCTCGGTGATCTCGATCTTCAGCGCACTGGGTGACGCCATGGCCAAAGCCAAGTCGACCGACCCCGTCAAAGTGGCCAACGCCCTGTCTGGCTTGACCTTCAAGAGCTACCACGGTGAAGTGCAAATGCGCAAAACCGACCACCAGCTGCAGCAACCCCTGTGGATGACGGTCTGGCAAAAGGCGGACAAGAAGTTCCCTTACAGCCCCGAAAACACAGGCATGACCCTGGCACCCGTGAAGGAATTCCCTTCCTTCATCTCCAGCACCCCCACCAGCTGCCAGATGAAGCGTCCCGGCTGAGCCGGGTACTTCTCACTGTTGTCTTTGGCCAGTCACTGACACCCCGTCGGTGATTGGCACAGTGGGCCAAGACCCGATCAACATGCGTTCATCGGGTCTTTTTTTTTGGTGTTTGTTTTCTCTCATCGGGCCTGGCTTTTTCGAAGCCGCTTTCGGTATCGCTTTAGACCCTTGAAGGTCTGGAAAGTTTGTTATGGAGTTTTTCATCATCTCCATGCTCAACGGTCTGAGTTACGGACTGTTGCTCTTCATGCTCAGCTCCGGGCTGACTTTGATCTTCAGCATGATGGGTGTGCTCAATTTCGCGCACGCCAGTTTTTACATGGTCGGGGCGTATTTCGGTTACACACTGTCCGGCTGGATCGGCTTCTGGCCTGCTTTGGTCTTGGCCCCTGTGCTGGTGGGGGCCCTGGGTGCGGTTTTTGAGCGCCTGACCTTGCGCAAAGTTCACCCCTTTGGGCATGTGCCCGAATTGCTGGTGACCTTCGGCTTGTCGTACGTGATCCTCGAGTTGGTGCAGCTGGTCTGGGGCCGCACCGCGGTGGAGTTTCCGCCACCGGAGATCCTGCGCAGCTCGGCCTTCACCCTGATCAACCACTCGGTCGACGGTCTGAGCTTTGTTTGGGGCGCTGCGCCCGCCGAAGCCTGCACCGCCGCAGATGCCAGCGTGCGTCTGGTGTGCTCGCCATTTCCCGCCACTCGGGGCTTCATGATGTTGGTGGCGGTGCTGATGCTGCTGTCCTTGTGGCTGTTGCTGACCCGCACCCGCATCGGCCTGGTGATCCAGGCGGCCCTGACCCACCCCGAAATGGTCGAGGCCCTGGGCCACAACGTGCCCCGGGTCTTCATGCTGGTGTTTGGCGCCGGCACGGGCCTGGCCGGTCTGGCCGGGGTGATCGGCGGCAGCACCTTCGTCACCGAACCCGCCATGGCCGCGACCGTCGGGTCGGTGATTTTTGTGGTGGTGGTGGTGGGCGGCATGGGCTCCTTGTCCGGTGCCTTTTTGGCTTCGCTGCTGATCGGCGTGATCCAGACCTTTGCCGTGGCCATCGATTACTCCTTCCTCACCCTGGCCAAGGACATGGGTTGGGCCGTGTCGGCCGCCACCCAGGAAAACTCCTTTGCCAAGCTCACCCTGTCACAGATCGCGCCCATCTTGCCGTACCTGTTCCTGGTGCTGATTTTGATATTCCGGCCCAAGGGTCTTTTGGGCACACGGGAGGGTTGAGCGATGGCGGCTGTCTACAAATTCAAGCCCTACAACGTCGGGCGCTGGGTGATCTGGAGTCTGTTTGCCCTGGTCCTGGTGTTCGCCCCCCTGGTGTTCAACAGCAACCTGTCGGTCACCATGCTGGCGCAAATGGGCATCGCCATCATTGCCTGCCTGTCCTACAACATGCTGCTGGGGCAAGGCGGCATGCTCAGTTTCGGCCATGCGGTGTACACCGGCCTGGGCTCTTACATGGCGATCCATGCGCTCAATGCGGTGACCGGCGGCAAGCTGCACATCCCTGTCAGTTTGCTGCCGATTGTGGGCGGGCTGGCCGGAATGGGTTTTGCCATGTTGCTGGGCTGGGTGACCACGCGCAAATCGGGCACCCCTTTTGCCATGATCACATTGGGCGTGGCCGAGCTGGTGTTTGCCATGTCGCTGATGTTCTCGGAGTTCTTTGGCGGGGAGGCCGGGGTTTCTGGCAACCGCGTCACGGGCCAGGCATTTTTCGGCATCACCTACGCCCAGCAGATCCAGATCTACTACCTGATCGCGGTCTACACCTTTGTCTGTGTTGCGTTGATGTTTGCCTTCACCCAAACCCCCTTGGGCCGCATCCTCAACGCCGTGCGTGACAACCCCGAACGCGTCGAGTTCATCGGTTACAACACCCAGCGTGTGCGCTACTCGGCCTTCATCATTTCGGGCTTTTTTGCGGGCATTGCCGGGGGCTTGGGGGCGCTCAACTTTGAAATCGTGACGGCCGAAGTGGTCAGTGCCGCGAGATCCGGTGCCTACTTGTTGTTCACCTTCCTGGGTGGCGCCACCTTCTTCTTTGGCCCCATCATCGGCGGTGTGCTGATGATCATCGCCTTCGTCTTGCTGTCCGAGCTGACCAAGGCCTGGTTGCTTTACCTGGGCCTGATCTTCCTGTTCATGGTGATGTACGCCCCGGGTGGCATTGCCAGCTTGATCATGATGAATTTGCGAGTGGCCAAGTTCGGCAAACTGCGCCAGATCTGGACGAGCTACCTGGCCTTGGGCCTGACGGCCATGGTCATGCTCGCCGGTGCCGGGGCCATGATCGAGATGGTTTACCACTTGCAGCTCAATTCGGCCCTGGGCGACAACGTGAAGTTCATGGGGGCCACCCTGAACGCCAAGGGTGTGGACAGCTGGTTTGGCGCTGCCTTCATCATGCTGACGGGTCTGGGCCTTTTCGAATTGGCGCGCCGCCAATTCGCCCACGATTGGGGTGAAATCCAGACCGAAATCGAAAAAGAAATCAAGCGAAGGGAAACTGCGTTATGAGTTACGCCCTTGAACTCAAAGACGTGCGCAAGAATTTCGGCAAGACCGAAATCATCCGTGGCGTCGATCTGGCCGTGCAGGCGGGAGAACGTGTGGCGGTGATCGGGCCCAATGGCGCAGGCAAATCGACGCTGTTCAATCTGATCAGCGG
>JAIXXW010000003.1 GCA_027490555.1 Comamonadaceae bacterium
GTGCCGCCCGAGTACCGGGAGCGCATTTTCGAGCCGTTTTTTCGCTTGCCTGGCGCCAGCGAGGGCGCCGGCGGTGTGGGCCTGGGTTTGGCCTTGGTCAAGTCGATCGCCGAGCGGCACGGGGGATGGGTGACTTGTCAGGCCCGTCCAAAGAGCGGAGCTTGTTTTCTGGTGAATTTTCCGGTGATGACGCAGTGAGGGCAGATCGGGTTGGAAGGAGCCGACACCACAACAAGCACGCAGTTTGGGTCGATCTGCGTAAACTATCAAGATAAGTAAAAAATATTTATAGAGTCATTATTTTCATGCTGTTGAGATTCAGTTATCCATCTTTACTGGCGCCAACCCTGTTCGTTACATTGAGTCTTGCCAGTCTTTCAACCAAGGCAGCGGGTGCTGCGTGGCTGGCACTGGTGTTGTTTGGCTTGATCATGGGGATTCTTGCAAACCCCAAAAACGCACCCCATGAATTGCAAATTGCCGCGCAAGTTTGGCTTGGTTTGTGTTTGCTGGCGCTGTTGATCAGGTCTGTGCCGGTTGTTTATTGGAGCGACCTTTGGGAAGAGCAGCACGCTCCACTGAGGCTGATGTTGGGTGCTCTGGGTGTTTGGGGTTTGACGCGCAGCAGGGCATCCATTTTTCCATGGGCGTTGCACGGCTTGGCCATGACGGGTGTTTTGGGCTTGGGCTTGACCTTGCTGCATGGCCGAGATTTTTTGCCAACCAATGCCATCCCTTGGGCTGTTGCCATGGCCATGATCGGTTTACTTCTTCTGCACAGCACGGTGCTGTTGGCTGACCAAACCATTGAGCGCATGGTTTGGGGCCTTGGTGCAGTTGCCGCTCTGACCGCAGTTTTGGTCAGCGAGACTCGCGGTGCCTATGGTGCAATGGTTTGGGCTGTCCTATGGCTGGTTTGGCATTGGCGAAAAAAACTGACGTTGAAAAGAATGACATTGGCTACGCTGGTCCTCATGGTTTTCATCGCAGGGCTGCGCAATACCCCCTTTGTGCAGGTGCCATTGAAGAGAATTGAGATTGCTGTGAGCGAGTTTAGAGAGAGCCAACATCGGCAGGAGGGCTCGCAAAATTCCTCCGTGGGTGCGAGGGTTGAGTTGTGGAGGTTGGCGGCAAACACCATACCGGAAAATCCATGGCTGGGCCATGGTCGCGATGAACGCCTTCGCCTGATTCATCAGTGGGGCAAAGACCGTAGTTCAGACACAGTGGCCAGCTTGGGTCATATGCATAACCAATACCTGCATGATTTGATGGACCATGGTGTCTGGGGATTGATGAGCAGTCTTGTTTATCTGTTCGGACTCTCTGGGCTTGCATATTGGTTAGGCAAGCGAGGCCATTATTTCGCCGGTTGGACTTTGGGTGGCGTGGCTTTCATGCATGCCAGTGCCAGTCTGACCAACGTTAATTTTGCCCATAACTTTTATCCGGTCATCATGAGCATTGTGGTGGTATTGGCTTTATTAAGTCCAATGGACTCATCATCAAAAAAACACTAACTTTGTGGCCTTGACGAAGACCTGCCAACAGATAATAAAAACCGGAGACCATGCAGTAACAAAAATTACTATCTGAAGAAAAAGGCTTTTATTTTTTGCGTAAGAGACGCACACGACTTGTCGTGACCAAACCATTACTGACACTGTGTTCGTCACCAATGTGCAAACAAGAACCTGGCTCTATATAGACAGTGAACAGCCCTTGTTTTCGCAAGTGCCTGGAAATATGGCGTTCTTTTTTGAACTGTGAAAATCCACTAAGATTTTTCCAGGTTTCTAACAAGGTAATGTGTGGGTTGAAGGTGTACCCATGCCACTGTGGGTGGGTTCTATCTAACCGAAAATAATGAGAGGCTGTGGTGTTTACTGAAGTCAGTTGCTGTTCAATCTCAAAAGGAAGTTGAAAGTCAGAAATGTGACGAAGGCAAACTTGACTGATCTTTGAATCGGAATTCAATAAGTCTATTGCGCGAGGAATGTCTAAACGGGCATCGAAAAGCCAGTCGTCTTCGCAATGCAAAACATACTGCGTGGTGACTTGTTGGTACATGAAGTCAATTGCACCGTGATGTCCCAGTTGCTTATCAAGACTTATTAATAACCCTTCAGAGCAGAGTGACATGAACATGTCGTTTGTCTATTGATCTCTGAAGTCGTTGATCGCAATGACTTTTGCAAAGTGGCCTACACCCATTAAACTCGTGAGCGTTTGTCGCAACAACTCAGGGCGTCTGCCGATCGTTAGGCAAAGTGTGACGGGCAGCATGTCGCCTCCTATCGCTGAATTGATTCAGTCAGGCGATGCTTGTCATATTCCAATGCAACGTATCTGAAAAAAGATTCGAGTGCAACAAACAAGCAGTAAAGAAATCCGGGGCCACCATCCAAAATGGCGCCACGCAGAAAATAAGTTTTCACGAAAGAGCCTATAGCCGATAGAAAGCCACGAAAAATACCGCCGCGTTGGCCTGCACTGTAACGCTTGGCAGCGCCCAGCATGGCGTATTGGGTGAGCTTTTCAAGGCTTGCCCGGATGCTTTGCCGAGAGTGGTGCAGCAATCGGTGACGCAGAATTTTCCGTGCCACAGGGATATCAGATTTGATAATGGCACCTTCGTGAACAACGCCTTCGTAATGGTCGATCAAGTGCCTTGTGAAAAGTCTCTCCATGTTGGAGTCAGACTTGAAATGCTTCAATACATGCCCGTAAGCTACAACTGTCCAGCAGACTTTCCAAATGCCAATTGCGCGTGAGTGAACGATCGTTTGGATTTCGTCGCGCAACTCGGGCGTGATGATTTCATCGGCATCGAGGAAGAAAATATAGTCGCCTGTGACTCGCTCAAGTAAGCGATTGCGCTGAACGGCAAATCCTTGCCAGTCTTCGCTGACAAAGATATTTACGCCCAGGCTACGCGCAATGTCCAGCGTGTTGTCTGTACTGCCACTGTCGAGCAAGATGATTTCATCAGCAAATGATGCGCTTTCGATGCAACGGCGAATGAGTGCTGATTCATTTTTGGTCAGTATTCCGATGCTCAGACGCAGCGGTGAGGGCGTGGCATGAGACATTTTCAGCCTTTGGAAGCAGCGGACGCATTGGATTTCACGATGCCTACCGGTGTCCAAGCTTTGCCCGATCGGCGCATGGACTTCATGTAACGCTTGTTGTTCGCGGCGATCTCGGGGTCTGCGTAACCGCGTGAGTGTTCAATGTGCAGCAGCGGGGCGGTGTAACGGTTGTGCCTTCCGACGATGCCTGCATTATTCAGGCGTACGCCCAATTCAACATCTTCGGCGCCATATTTCATGGACTCGTCAAAACCATTGACCTTGAGCAGATCGCTGCGCCAACCTCCACTGTTGCAACCGTTCCAGACTTTTTTCACGGGTGAAATTCGTTCTAAAAAGTCCGCTAAAGCCAACGGCAATACGGCGGTTTTCAACCAGGACCCGAGACGGTCAATACAACCGTGCGTTTTGAGCCAGTCAAGACTAAAGATCGTTTTTGATGTGATGAGTTCGTCATTGAGCAACTCATTGACTTCGATGGGCATACGGATCAAGCTACCACTGACGAATTGACCAGGTTGACGCAAATCAAGGTGTCTCTGGACGTATCCAGGTGAAGCAACGCAGTCGCCATCGATGAAAATCAGGTAATCGGCTGACGATGTGGCAATGGCTTTGTTGAGGATTTCATTCTTGGCAAAACCTTTGTCGGCGTGCCAAATGTGGCGAAAACGTTGTTGTCCCCAACGTTGTTGCCAATAGGTAACAACATTTTCAGTCTCTAACCCTGACCCATCGTCCGCCACACACACCCTGAAGTCTTGAGTGCTTTGCCCTGCAATGCCTAGCAGGGCAAAGTGCAGCGCCTTCGGATTGTTGTAGGTTGTGACGATGACTTCAGTAGAGACCATGCCTCTTGTTCAGTGGTGGTGCCCCACCACCTCCCCGGCTTTGAGTTGGTACACCGTGCCGCAATAAGGGCATTTGGCTTGGCCGGTCTTGGCCACATCCAAATAGACCTTGGGGTGGGTGTTCCAGA
>JAIXXW010000395.1 GCA_027490555.1 Comamonadaceae bacterium
ATCTTGCAGGTGTTTGAAGTGGGCACGGCCACCATGATGGCCAGCAAGGGCGCCATCATGCCGGTCGGCAAAATCATGGCGGATGCCGGCGTCAAGTTCGACCCCAAAAACTATGTCCAAGCGGTGGCGGGTTACTACACCGCACCGTCTGGCCAGATGCTGAGCTTTCCCTTCAACAGCTCCACCACGGTCTTCCACTACAACAAAGATGCCTTCAAGGCCGCAGGCCTGGACCCCGAAAAACCACCCAAAACCTGGCCCGAAGTGGCACTGGCTGCGGGCAAGCTCAAGGCGTCTGGCCACAAATGCCCCTTCACCACCAGCTGGGTGAGCTGGACACAGCTGGAAAGCTTCTCGGCCTGGCACAACACCGAGTTCGCCACCAAAGGCAATGGCATGCGCGGCATGGATGCGCGCCTGACCTTCAACAGCCCCTTGCATGTGCGCCACATTGAAAACCTGGCCAACATGTCGAAAACCGGCCTGTTCGTGTACAAGGGCCGGGGCAACGCGGCCGATGCCGTGTTCGTCTCTGGCGAATGCGCCATGATGACCGGCAGCTCGGCCCTGTACGGCAACATCAAGCGCAACGCCAAGTTCGCCAGCGGCATCAGCACATTGCCTTATTACCCTGATGTGAGCGGGGCGCCCCAAAACACCGTCATCGGCGGCGCCAGCCTGTGGGTGATGTCGGGCAAAAAAGCGGAAGAGTACAAAGGCGTGGCCCAGTTCTTTGCCCACCTGTCCAAGCCCGAGGTGGATGCGCGCAGCCACCAGCGCACCGGCTACCTGCCCTTGACCCCCGCCTCGTTCGAGATGACCGAGAAATCGGGTTTCTACAAGCAAAACCCGGGCACCGACGTGTCGGTGGAGCAGATGATCCGCAAGACCACCGACAAGTCGCGCGGCATCCGTCTGGGCAACTTTGTGCAGATCCGCACCATCAACGACGAGGAACTGGAGCAGGTCTGGGCCGGCAAGAAAGCGCCCAAAGATGCCCTGGATGCTGCGGTCAAACGCGGCAACGAGCAGCTCGAGCGCTTCGAAAAAGCCAACAAGTGATTCGGCATCCCGGGCTGTCCGCCCGGGGCTTGCCTTGAGAGCAGGGACTTGACCCCCTGCTTGTTTTTTTGAGCTGACCAAAGCTGTGCCTGCATGGAAAAACGCGTTCGATTTCAATCCCGCTGGTTGCCTTGGCTGTTGATCGCGCCCCAGATGGCCATCGTGCTGGTGTTCTTTTTCTGGCCCGCCGGGCAGGCGCTGTACCAAAGCGTGCTGTCGCAAGATGCGTTCGGCCTGAGCACCGAATTTGTCGGGCTGGAAAATTTTCAGCGCCTGTTGGCCGACAGCACCTACCTCGAGTCCTTCAAGACCACGGCATTGTTTTCTGTGCTGGTGGCCTTTTTTGGCCTCAGCATTTCGCTGCTGCTGGCGGTGATGGCCGACCGGGTGCTCAAGGGCGCTGCCGTCTACAAAACCCTGCTGATCTGGCCGTACGCCGTGGCGCCGGTGGTGGCGGGGGTGTTGTGGCTGTTCATGTTCGCCTCGCCCATGGGGGTGATCGCTTTTTACCTGCGCACAGTGGGCATCGAGTGGAACCACCTGCTCGATTCGGGCCACGCCATGACCCTGGTCGTGATGGCCGCGGTGTGGAAGCAAATCTCCTACAACTTCTTGTTTTTCCTGGCAGGGCTGCAGTCCATCCCCAAATCCCTGCTGGAGGCGGCGGCCATCGACGGGGCCAGCCCCTGGCACCGCTTTTGGACCATCGTGTTCCCGCTGTTGTCGCCCACCACGTTTTTCCTGCTGGTCATCAACGTGGTGTATGCCTTTTTTGACACCTTCGGCATCGTCGACGCCACCACGCAGGGTGGTCCCGGCAAAGACACGGCGATTTTGGTCTACAAGGTGTATTACGACGGCTTCAAGGCGCTGGACATGGGCGGCTCGGCCGCGCAGTCGGTCATCCTGATGCTGATCGTGGTGGCGCTGACGGTGGTGCAGTTCCGTTTTGTCGAGAAAAAAGTCCAGTACTGAGCCCCCTGCATGATTGAAAAACGCCCTGGCCTCACCGTCTTGTCCCACCTGGTGCTGATCCTGGGGGTGGTGATCGTGGCCTTCCCGCTGTACCTGACCTTTGTCGCCTCCACGCAGACCGCAGCCGACATCGCCCAATCGGTGCCCATGTCCATGTGGCCCGGCAGCCATGCCTTGGAGACTTACACCACCGCCTTGTTTGGCGGCGAAACCAGCGCGGGCAGCCGCATCCCGGCGGCTGCGCCCATGATGGGGGTCAGTCTGGTCAGTGCCCTGGTCATTGCGCTGGGCAAGATCGTCATCTCCTTGCTCTCGGCCTTTGCCATCGTGTATTTCCGCTTTCCCTTGCGCAACCTGGTGTTCTGGATGATTTTTGTCACCCTGATGCTGCCGGTCGAAGTGCGCATCGGCCCCACCTACGAAGTGGTTGCCAACCTGGGCATGCTCAACAGCTATGCAGGGCTGACGGTGCCGCTGATCGCTTCGGCCACGGCCACGTTTTTGTTCAGGCAGTTTTTCTTGACGGTGCCCGACGAGCTGGTGGAGGCCGCACGCATGGACGGCGCGGGGCCGATGCGCTTTTTCATCGACATCTTGCTGCCGCTGACGCGCACCTCGATCGCGGCCCTGTTCGTGATCCAGTTCATCTACGGCTGGAACCAATACCTGTGGCCGCTCTTGGTGACCACCAATGAAGACATGTACCCCGTGGTGATGGGCATCAAGCGCCTGATCTCTGGCGAGGCTTACACCGAATGGAACGTGGTCATGGCCACCGCGATTTTGGCCATGCTGCCGCCGGCGCTGGTCGTCATCTTGATGCAAAAATGGTTCGTCAAAGGACTGGTTGATACGGAGAAATAAATACGCCGGGGACAGACCGCTGCGAAGCGGCGCTCTGTCCTCGTCAAATTAGAAACCCGGGGACAGCTCAATGCGAAGCGGCGCTCTGTCCCCGGCAAATTAAAAACCCGGGGACAGCCCCATGCGAAGCGTTGCTCTGTCCCCGGCTGATCAAAAAACACATGGCTTCCATTACCCTCTCTCATATCCTCAAAACCTATGGCCAGGGGGCCAAGGCCAACACCGTCATCCATGACCTGAGTGCGCACATTGCCCACGGGGAATTCGTGGTCATCGTCGGGCCTTCCGGCTGCGGCAAATCCACCTTGCTGCGCATGGTGGCGGGCCTGGAAGACATCTCGGGCGGCACCATCGCCATTGGCGACCGGGTGGTCAACACGCTCGAGCCCGCCGAGCGCGACATCGCCATGGTGTTCCAGAACTACGCCCTGTACCCGCACATGAG
>JAIXXW010000105.1 GCA_027490555.1 Comamonadaceae bacterium
CTGAACCTGGGCGCCATCATCGAGACGCTGAACCGGGACGGGGCACAGACCGTGATGGTGCAAAAGTTTCTGCCCGGCATCGCGCAAGGCGACAAGCGCGTGCTCTTGATCGGTGGCAAACCCGTGCCCTTTTGCCTGGCCCGCATCCCGCAAGGTGGCGAGGTGCGTGGCAACTTGGCCGCCGGCGGCAAGGGCGTGGCGCAGCCGATTTCGGCGCGTGACCGCGAGATCGCCGAGGCGCTGGGGCCCATCCTGTTCGCGCGCGGCCTGATGCTGGTGGGCCTGGACATCATTGGCGAGAGCCTGACCGAAATCAACGTGACCAGCCCCACCTGCTTTCAGGAAATCACAGACCAGATGGGCTGCGACGTGGCGGCCCTGTTCATGGACGCGCTCGAAGCGGCGCTCTGAACCTGTGGCCTGGTCAGGCCTGGTTCAGGGGAATTTCTCGGGCGTCCAACGCACACCCAGCGACAACCAGTTCTGGGATGTGCCCTGGCCCCGTGGCGCACCCCAGGTCGCGTCGAACTGCAACAGGCCTGGCAGCCATTGGTAGCGCAAGCCGGTTTGCCACAGCGGTTTTTGCCGGTCCTGGCCAAAGGTTTCGGCGATCCACATCCAGCGAGGATGGAACTGGTACTCCAGGCCCGTGCCCCAGGTGGACTGGTCGCGGCCGGTGGCCCGGTCTCTGGCCCAACCCAGGTTGGTGTGGCTGACCCAGCGGTCGTCCAAAAAAGACACCGACACGGGCACATAGATGTAGTTTTGCCCCTGCGCCAGGTCGAGCGCGCTGTGCGGGCTGTGGCGCACTTGGCCGAGCGCCACACCCGCACCCCAACCATTGGGCGACATGGTTTTGAACAAGGTTTTGACCTGCAGCACGGCGTCTGCGCTGTGATCGCCTTGTGCACCGCGCAAGGCCGCCCCGCCCGCCGTGATTTCCAGCCGTCCCGAAGGGTTGCACGCGGGCAGGGCCCAGAATTCGGTGCGGTCCGCCAATCGGCGTGACCAGCTCTCGAGCTGGCAACTGCCTGCGGTGGTGAGGCGGGCATCGTCGGTCATGAAAGGCCGCGCCGCCCAGACCAGCGATGGCCAGGCCAGCAGCCCCAGCCAGAACATCCAGAAAAAACGCGTCGTCATGTGCGCATGTTAAAGCAGCTGTGTGACAAAACGGTGCGCGCCTTGGGGCCGTGTTCAGGCCCCGCGCAGGTCGCCGTCCTCAAAGGTGTACAAGCGGCCCGGCTCCATGGCCACCCAGACCTCGTCGGTCGTCAGGGGCGCGGTGACCACCACCGCCACCCGATCGGTCTGGCGGGTGTGGTCCGCGAAATTCACACGCATGTCCTCGTCGCTCAAGGTCGCTTGGGTGAAGGGGTGCCGGCGCAGCACATGGTGCAAATGGGTGCTGGCATGGGCCCACAAGGCCTGGCCGTTGGACAGCAAAAAATTGAAGGTGCCATGGCGGGCGATCTGCGGCACCAGCTCGCGCAGCGTCATCGACAACTCGGCCACACTGGGCAAGCTGGCATGCGACTTGGCCAGCTCTTGCATCAGCCAGCAAAAGGCGCGCTCGCTGTCGGTCTGGCCCACGGGCCGAAAGCTGCCATGCAGGCGCGGTGCGTAGTCCTGCAGGTTGCCGTTGTGCGCAAACACCCAGTAACGGCCCCACAGCTCGCGCACAAAGGGGTGGCAGTTTTCCAGGCTGACCTCGCCCTGGGTGGCTTTGCGGATGTGGGCGATGACGTTCTGGCTGTGGATCGGGTAGCGGCGGATCAGGTCGGCAACGGGCGAGGTGCTGGCACTTTGGTGGTCCACAAAGTGGCGCACGCCCTGGCCTTCGAAAAAAGCAATGCCCCAGCCGTCGGCGTGGTGGTCGGTGATGCCGCCACGTTGCGCAAAGCCGCTGAAGCTGAAGGTCACATCGGTCGGGGTGTTGCAGTTCATGCCGAGCAGTTGGCACATGGTTCAGTCCTTCGGGTGGGAGACGCTGGCTTCGCCCATTTTCCATGCGGCCAGCAAAGCCAGGGCCGTGGTCACGGCCAGAAACACAAAGGTCTCGTTGAAGGCGCGCAAATCGGCCTGGTCCGGGGTGCCCGAGCGCAGGGCATAGACCGCCAGACGCCATTCCAGCACGATGGCACAGATGCTCACCCCCGCTGCGCCACCGAGCATGCGCACAAAACCAATCACGCTGGAAGCCTGCGGTATCAGCTCCTTGGGCAGGCCCCGCAAAGCGCCCAGGTTGAGCGATGGCAGGATGAAGCCCAGGCCGATGCGCCCCAAGATCACCAGCGCCCACAGCAAGGCCAGCCCGGCTGCCGGGTGTACCAGCGGCATCAGCGCAAAAGACAGCGCCAGCAGTGCCAAGCCCCAACTGACCCAATGGGCAGGCGCCAGCCGGTGGGACAAACGCCCCACCACCGCGATCGTGGTGGCCAGCAAGATGCCCGCTGGCAACAAGGCCGCGCCAATGTAGGACGGCGACAGGCCCAGGCCCATTTGCATGTAAACGGGCAAGAGGTAGGTGGAGCCAAACAGCGCGATGCCGTAGGTGCACGACACCAGCGCCCCCATGGCGAAGTTGCGATGGGCAAACACCTGCAGGTTCATGAGCGGGCTGCGCGGGGCCGGGTGTGGCGCCGACTGCGGGGCCGGTCGGTGCCCACGGCGCAGGGTGTGTAACAGGTGGCGTTGCCAGGCCACGAACATCGCCATGCCCACGCCCGAAGCCACCAACAAGCCCATCGCCAGGGGGCCGCTGTGGCCGCGCAGCTGCACCAGGCCGTTGAGCAGCATCAAGGTGGAGGCGCTGGCCAGTGCCAGCCCGGTCCAGTCCAGCCCCGGGCTGTGCGCATCGGCCTGCACGCCGCCCGGCGCCGATGTGGGCACATAGCGGCGTGACAGCCACAGCGCCACCAAGGCCAGCGGCACCACCATGAAAAAGATCGAACGCCAGCCGAACACATCGACCAACACGCCGCCGATGCTGGGGCCGATGGCCGGGGCCAGCACCACCCCCATGCCAAACAGGCCGCTGGCACGGCCCTGCTCCTCGGGGGCAAAGGCGCGCAGGATGATGATGGCCGGAATCGGCTGCACCACCCC
>JAIXXW010000011.1 GCA_027490555.1 Comamonadaceae bacterium
ATCTCGGCCACACCGGCCACGCGGCCGGTGATCTGGTCGCCGGGCACCACAGCGCCCACGCCTTCGGGGGTGCCGGTGTAGATCAGGTCGCCGGGTTGCAGGTGGTAGTAGGTGGACAGGTCGGCGATGATTTCGCGGATGTTCCAGATCAGCTTGTCCACGTCGGACGATTGCTTGGTCACACCGTTGACTTCGAGCGCGATCGCGGCGTTCTCGATCACCACACCGGGCATGGGCACGATCTCGGAGCAGACCGAGCCTTGCTCGATGTCCTTGCCGGTGTCCCAGGGGCGGCCCTTGTCGCGGGCCACCAGCTGCAGGTCGCGGCGGGTCATGTCCAGACCGGCGGCGTAGCCATAGACCAGCTCATGCGCTTTGGCTTCGCTCACCCGGAAACCGGATTGGCCGATGGCCAGCACCAGTTCCATTTCGAAGTGGTAATTGTGGGTGCGGGGCGGGTAGGCCACGGTGGCACCGCTGTCGACCAGGGTCTGGGGCGACTTGGTGAAGTAAAAGGCCTGCTCGACACTTTTGTCGACCGGGCGGCCCATCTCGACCGCGTGGGCATGGTAGTTGCGGCCCACGCAGAAGATGCGGTTGACGGGGAAGCGTTCGGTTCGGCCACGGATGGACAGCGAGGGGATGGCGGGAGGGGCAAAGAGGTAAGTGGTCATGTTGTCTGTGAAGTAAAAAAATCAACCCCGGTTTTCGTACACACCCAGTTTGCGGTGCAGGGGCGATTCGTCAGCGATGAAGATGAAAGTGGGCTTGTCCGCTTGCAGGTTGGTCAGCGTCACGGCTTCGTAGCCAGGGGCGCAGCAGGTGTCGGCTTCGGCCAGGGTGAAGGTGCTGGCCACGATCTGTGCCTGCACAGCGCCTTCGATCACATGAAAGACCTGCGCGGGCGAGCGGGCAGTTAGGCGCAGGGTTTGGCCTGGGCGCAGCATCAGGGCGTAAAAGCCCAGGATGTTTTCGGCATCGCTGCCGGTTTCGGGGTTGGTGTAGGTCACTTGCACCTGTTCCAGGCCCGCATCGTCAGCGGCCAGTGACTCGAGCGCGGCCTTGGCGTCTTTCCAGGCGTAGCGCAGCATGGGGTAGGCCTTTTTGCTGCGCTCGAACACGTGCGAGGGCACCAGGCCGCCACGGGCGTATTGTTGGTCGCCCTGGCCAGGCACCACGGTCTGGCGGTCGCCGTTGATGTGGTAGCTGGCCTCCATGTAATAGACCAGGGGCAGGTCCAGCACATCCAGCCAGATGACCGGCTCGGTGCCGTCGTGGCCGTGTTCGTGCCACAGGCCGGTGGGTGTGAGGATCAAATCGCCCCGGCTCATGGGGCATTTCTCGCCGTCCACCGTGGTCCAGGCGCCTTCGCCTTCCACCACCATGCGCACCGCGTTCGGGGTGTGTCGGTGGCTGGGCGCCCATTCGCCCGGCATGAGCAGTTGCATGCCCAGGTACATGGCCGCCGAGGCCTGCATTTTGTCCAGGCCATGGCCAGGGTTGGCCAGCACCAGCACGCGGCGCTCGGCTTTTTCGATCGGGGTCAGCTCGCCCGCCTTGAGCAGCAGCGGCTTGATGTCACAGTAGGCCCAGCAGGTGGGCTGGGTCTGGCGGGTGGGCACCTTGGGTGGCAGCACACCGCGCAAGCTGGGCCACAGGGGCACCAGGTTGCGCTCGCGCAGATCTTGCACATAGTCGGGGGGCAGGTCTTCGATGCGACCGAGTTCGTTCATGCTGTGTCTCCGTGTGTTCAGCTGTGTTGGGCGGCATCCAGGCAGTTGCCCACGTTCCAGCCGTACAGCCATTCCATCGCATCATAAAAGCGATCGGCACTGCGGCCGCGCCACAGGTCGTTGCGCACCAGCCGCTCGACGCCCTTGGCGTGGTAAATGCGGCCCATCTCGCGGCTCGACAGCACGATGCGGGCGGTGCGGGCCACGCGGGCGCGTTGGTACATGTCCAGTGCCTTTGGCCAGTCGTTGTGGTGGGTGCGCAGGGCTTGGCCCAGGGTCACGGCGTCTTCCATGGCCATGCAGGCGCCTTGTGCCATGTATTGCGTGGTGGGGTGGGCGGCATCACCCAGCAAGGTCACGCGGCCATAGGTCCATTGCCCGATCGGCTCCCGGTCGGCGGTGGCCCAGCGTTTCCAGCTCTTGGGCAGGTCGATCAGCTGGCGCGCCTTGGGGCAGATGCCCTGGAAGTAACTCTGCACCTCTTCCTTGCTGCCCTCGGTGACGCCCCATTCTTCTTGCTGGCGGCTGTGGAAGGTCACCACCACGTTGTACTGCTCGCCGCCGCGCAAGGGGTAGTGCACCAGGTGGCAGTTGGGGCCGACCCAGATGGCGGCGGCGTTCCATTGCAGGTCTTGCGGAAAGTCTTTTTTCTCGACCACGGCGCGGTACACCACATGGCCCGTGACGCGGGCCGGATCGCCCACAAACTGCTCGCGCACCACCGACTTGACGCCGTCGGCCCCGATCAGGGCGCAGCCCCGGAAGGTGTTGCCGTTCTGGTCCCACACGGTCACGCCCGTGTCGTCTTGCTCGATGCGCACCACGCGGGTGCTGGTGTGGAATTGCACCTGCCCGGTCTCTTGCGCACCTTCGAGCAAGGACAAATGCACATCGGCGCGGTGGATCACCGCATAGGGGTTGCCAAAGCGCTGGCGGAACTTTTCGTCGGTCGGGATCTTGCCGACCTGGTATTCGTCGATGGCGTCGTGCATCACCATGAAGTCGGTGTACACCGCGCGTGCACGGGCCTTGTCGCCGATGCCCAGGGCGTCGAAAGCGTGAAAGGCGTTGGGGCCCAGCTGGATGCCGGCGCCGATCTCGCCGATCTCGGGGGCCTGCTCAAGGACGGTGACCTGGAAACCCTGGCGCACCAAGGCGAGGGCGGCGGCCAGGCCGCCAATGCCGCCACCGGCGACCAGGACGGGGAGAGAGGGAGTCGTTGCTGCCATGGGGCCTCCAGACGGGACGATGCTGAAATGGCTGAGATTATAAGCATGCATATTAATTCGGCTCAAGTCAAAATGCGACTAGAATTCGCCGACCGTTCGGTTGGTTAATTCTTCCGATCCGGCTTTGAACACCCTCCAAGAAAGCGTCTTCCATGTCCCAAGTCCTGCAAAGTTTCATCGGTGGCCAGTGGGTCGGTCAGCAAGGCGCGCAGGCGCTGCGCAGTGCCATCACCGGCCAGACGCTTTACCAGACCCATGCCGAGGCCATCGACTTTGGCGAGGCGGTGCACCACGCCCGCAGCGTGGGCTTGCCGAATTTGCTGAGGCTCGATTTTCAGGAGCGTGCCCAGCGCCTGAAGGCCCTGGCCAAGTACCTGGGCGAGCACAAGGAGCAGCTCTACGCCATCTCGGCCCACACCGGGGCCACGCGCGCCGACAGCTGGATCGACATCGAAGGCGGCGCGGGCACGCTGTTCGCGTATGCCGGCATCGGCAGCAACGAGCTGCCCAGCGGCAACCTGATCCACGAGGGCCCGGC
>JAIXXW010000299.1 GCA_027490555.1 Comamonadaceae bacterium
ATGGCCAGCAACACCACCAGGGATTTCAGATTGCCAGCACCCAAGCGCACCAAAGTCTTGCTGCTGCAGCCAGACGCCAGCACCATGCCCACACCAAACAGGGCGCCGCCCAACAGGCCGGACAACCAGGCCAGGTGGTGGCTGGCGTAGAGGGTGTTCTCAGGCGACAGCCAGCCCAGCCAGGCCATGCCACCGAAGCCCAAGATCGCCAGGGCCAAGGCCAGGGCCCATTGGCGAAGGCGGGTTGCGTCGCGCATGAGCACCCAGTCGCTGATGGCCCCCATGGTGCAAAAATGGCCGCGGTGGACCACATAGCCGGCCAAGCTCGACAGCAAAAAGCCGATGGCCCAGATCTGGACCTTCAGATGCTGAAGTTCATCGGCCGTCAGGACTGGCATGAACAATCAGCGCAAACGGGTCAACCGTTCGCGGGCCGTCCCGGCCGCTTCCGATGCGGGATGGGCTTTGATCAGGTCTTCCAGCGTTTTTCTGGCCCCTTTGGCGTCTTTCAGCTCCAGCTGCACATTCGAGACGGCGAGCATCGCCTCCGGCACGCGGGGGTGCGTGGGGTGCTCGTTCAGCAGCCGCTGGAAATTGGCCATGGCCTCCTTGTAGGCCTTGTTGGCGTACTGGGCATTGCCAAGCCAAAAAAGCACAGACGGCAGGTAGGCGCTGGTGGGGTAACGGCTCAAAAAACCCGCCAGGCCTGACTGCGCCGCCACAAAGTCGGCTTGGCGAAACAGCGCCATGGCTCGGTCAAAGTCGGCTTTTTCGGCCGGGTCCACCAGGGCCTCGCGGCCATCGATGCTGACCTTGATGGGTTCAAAACGGCGCAAGCGGTCGTCCACGATGCTCAGGGTGTCTCTCTGGCGCAATTGCAACTCGGTCAGGTCACGCGCCAGCCGCTCCTGCGCGCCCAGGCTTTGGGCCAGGTCGGCACGCAGCTTGTCGATCTGGGTTTGCAGGTCCAGCAAAGCCGAACGCAGCTGCGACACGGACTGGGCGTAGGCCTGGTTTTGCTGCTGAACGTTTTTCTCGATCAGTGCCTTGTTGGCGTTTTGCGATTGCTCCAGGCGCTGGCGCAGGTCCAAGATGGCACGACGGGCCTCGTCATCGCTGAACAAAGCATGGGCTGGGCCCCACAGCAAGCTGCCCACCAAGACCAGGGCGATGCGGGTCGATTTCACGCCGAATGCACGGGGGAACATGGTCAGACTCAGTAACGGATTTCAACGCGGCGGTTTTTCGCCTGCTCGGTCTCGGAGCCGCCCTCTGACAAAGGCTTTTCTTTGCCGAAGCTCACCGACTCGAGCTGGGCCTCGGAGACACCCAGCAAGCTCAGGGCCTGACGCACCGCGTCGGCGCGCTTTTGTCCCAGCGCCAGGTTGTACTCGCGGCCACCGCGGTCATCGGTGTGCCCTTCCAAGCTGGCCTTGCGCTGACGGTTGGCCATCAAGAACTGGGCGTGCGAGGCGATCACCGGGCGCGCCTCGGGTCGGATCACAAAGCTGTCGTAATCAAAAAACACCACATGCGCCACGCCCACCGGGCCCTGGCCGGCAGCCTTGCTGTCCACCGTCACAGGTGCCACGCCGGATTGGGCTGCCCCTTGACCGGTGCCCACACCCTGAATAGACACGCCAGTGCCGGTCCCGGTGCCAGTGCCGACACCGGCCGATGTGGCCGCCCTGTCTTCCACAGGCACATCGTCCAGTTTCACGCCCGAAGCGCAGCCCACCAGCAAAGCACTCACCAAAAAGACAGAACCCAATTGCATTTTCATAAACAACCTCATGGAAAAAATAACTTGCAAGCTCAGGGCCTGGCCGGGCCCCAGTGTGGCTCGCGCACGTCACCGCCCTGACCGGCCAGACGGGCTTTGATCTTGCCGTCGAGCGTGGTGGTCATCAGCGCCTCGCCGCCTTGCTGGGTGGCATACATCAACAGGCGGCTGTTGGGAGCGAAGCTCGGGCGTTCATCGGCGGTGGTGTCGGTCAGCGCGGCGACCTGGCCCGAGGCCAGTTCCATCACATGCAGCTTGAAGCCTGCACCGACGCGGGACACATAGGCCAGCCAACGCCCGTCCGGGCTGAGGGCCGGTGAGATGTTGTAGCTGCCGGTGAAGGTCACCCTTTCGGCAGGGCCGCCCTGCGCGGGCATTTTGTAGATCTGCGGGTTGCCGCCCCGGTCACTGACAAAGTACAGCGTTTGCCCATCGGGCGAAAAAGCCGGCTCGGTGTTGATGCTGCCACTGGTCAAACGCTGCGGTTCACCGCCTTGCAGGTTGACCCGCCACAGCTGCGAGCCGCCATCGCGGCTCAAGGTCGCCACGATGGCGCGGCCATCCGGAGACCAGGCCGGCGCACTGTTGGAGCCTTTGAAATTGGCCACCTCGCGGCGTTGCCCGGTGGCCAATTCATGCACATACACCACCGGCTTGCGGTTTTCAAACGAGACATAGGCCAGATGGGTGCCCGTGGGCGACCAGGAGGGCGAGATGATGGGCTCGGGGCTGTTGATGGCCGAACGTGCACCCTCGCCGTCCGAGTCGGCCACCCACAAGCTGTAGCGGCCACCGGCCTTGGTCACATAACTGATGCGCGAGGTGAAAGCGCCCGGCGTGCCGGTCAACTGCTGGTAGACCCAGTCCGACAGGCGATGGGCCGACAGACGCAGATCGGCAGGGCCCACCGTGTCCCTGAAGTCGGCCCTTTCCTGTCCTTTGACCGCATCCCACAGGCGCGCGCGGACATCGAAACGGCCATCGGCCAGCCGGCTCACCGATCCGGCCAGCAAGGCTTCGGCCGACAAGGGCCGCAGGGCCGCCCAGTCGGGACGGCTCATTTCGTCCATGCTCAAGTTGCCTGTGGGCAAGGGCTTGAATTGGCCGGTGCGCGACAGGTTGGCCTGCACGATGCTGGCCAGTTTTTGGGGCGCTTGGGCTTCGCCCTTGAAGGGCACGATCAGCACGGGCAACTGGGTCAGGCCCACACCTGTGACCTCCACCCTGAACTGGGCCCATGCAGAGGTGCTGGCCAGGCCTGACAACACCAGGCTCAAGAGCGGGATCCACCAACGCGCCGGAGAGAAAATCGGATTCATGGACTTCAAACGATGGAGCAAGTCACCAAAGCCTTGATCGTACACCCTGAAACACCGATTTTGAACGCGCTCCCTGCGAACTGTGGCCTGCTTACAATCGGCGTGTTCATGCCCCCACCCATGCCCTCTTCCCCCCAGGCCACGACCCCGCCCAGCATCCGGCAGCGCCTGCTGCGTTTGGCACCCTATTTTGTCCAGCAAAAACGGGTCTGGGTGCTGGCCATGGTGGCCACTTTGGTGGCGGCCCTGACAGAACCCCTGATACCGGCCTTGTTCCAGCCTTTGCTGGACAACGGCTTTGCCGACAACCAACTGCCGCTGTGGTCCATCCCCTTGGCGGTCATTGGCCTGTTTGCCTTGCGGGGCCTGGCGCATTTTGTGGCCCAGTACGCCTTGGCCCGCGTCACCAACGACGGCATGGAAAAGTTGCGCAGCGACTTGTTTGCCAAGCTGGTTCGGGCCGACCTGTCGCTGTTCAGCCGCCAATCGGCCAGCGCCTTGTCCAACACCGTGGTGTACGAGGTGCAAATTGGCGCCTCGCAGCTGGTCTCGGCCTTGCTCGGATTGACCCGGGACGGCTTCACCCTGCTGGCCCTGGTGGGCTACTTGATGTGGCTCAACTGGCAACTCACGCTGGTGGTCTTCACCGTGGCGCCCGGTCTGAGCTGGATCATGAAAGTCCTCTCGCGCCGCTTGTACAGCCTGACCAAAGAGAGCCAGAAAGCCACCGACGACCTGGCCTATGTGGTGGAGGAAAACGTGCTGGCACACCGCATGGTGCGGCTGCACGGCGCGCAGGCACAGCAAATCGGCCGCTTCAATGCCCTGGGGCAGCGGCTGCGCCGGTTGGCCCTCAAATCCACGGCGGCCTCAGCCGCGATGACGCCCCTGACACAAATCATGGCGGCGGTGGCCCTGTCGCTGGTGCTGGTGATCGCCCTGGTGCAAAGCCGCGAGGCCGGCTCAGGGGCCACGGTGGGCAGTTTTGTGGCTTTCATCACGGCGATGCTGATGCTGATTGCCCCTATCAAACGCCTGGCCGATGTGGCCAACCCCATCACCCGGGGCCTGGCGGCGCTCGAGCGTGGGCTGGCCCTGATGCACGATGCGCCTGAAGAAAGCCAGGGCCAGCACCGGGTGCAGCGCGCCAGTGGTGAGATCCAATGGCAAGACATCAGCGTGCAGTTCAGCCCGGACAGCGCGCCCGCCTTGGCCCACATCGACCTGCATGTCAAGGTGGGCGAAACCGTGGCCCTGGTGGGCACCTCGGGCGCGGGCAAAACCACCTTGATCCAGCTGCTGCCGCGTTTTCTGAACCCCACCGGCGGTCAGGTGCTGCTCGACGGGGTGCCGCTGCCGATGTGGCAGCTCGACAGCCTGCGCCAACAGCTGGCCATGGTCAGCCAGGATGTGGTCATGCTCAACGACAGCCTGGCGGTGAACGTGAGCCTGGGCGAGACCCCCGACCGGGACAAAGTGCGCCAATGTCTGGAAGCGGCCAATCTGTGGGCCCATGTGCAGACCCTGGCGCAGGGCATGGACACCGAACTGGGCCACAACGCCAACCAGCTCTCGGGTGGCCAGCGCCAGCGCCTGGCGATCGCACGGGCCTTGTACAAGGACGCGCCGATCCTGATCCTGGACGAAGCCACCTCGGCGTTGGACAACGAGTCCGAACGCCTGGTGCAGGAGGCCTTGCAAAAACTCATGCAGGGCCGCACCACCTTGATCGTGGCCCACCGCCTGTCGACCATCGAACACGCCGACCGGGTGGTGGTGATGGAGCGCGGCCAGATCGTCGAGCAAGGCACGGCCGCCGAGCTGCTGGCGCGCGGTGGCGCCTACACCCGCCTGCACCAGCGTGGCGATTGGGCCAGCCCGGGCACGCCCGAGGCCCAGCAGCCGAGCTGATGGCCACTCACAGCAGCACGATGTCGTACTGCTCGGGCCCCATGGCGGCCTCGACCTGCAGCGATATCGGTTTGGCGATGAAGTCCGACAGCCCCGCCAGGTGCTGGCTTTCCTCGTCCAGCAGCAAGTCGATCACCGCCGCGGTCGCCACGATGCGGAATTCGCGCGGGTTGAACTGACGCGCCTCGCGCAGGATCTCGCGCAGGATGTCGTACACCACCGAACGCGGGGTTTTGACAATGCCCTTGCCCAGGCAACTGGGACAGGGCTCGCACAGCATATGGGCCAGTGACTCTCGGGTGCGCTTGCGCGTCATCTCCAGCAAACCCAGGGACGAGAATCCACCGGCCATGGTCTTGACGCGGTCTCGCGCGAGCTGTTTGCGGAACTCCGACAGCACCGCCTCCTGGTGCTCTGGCCGGGCCATGTCGATGAAGTCCGCGATGATGATGCCGCCCAGGTTGCGCAGGCGCAACTGCCGGGCGATGGCCTGCGCCGCCTCGAGGTTGGTCTTGAAGATGGTGTCCTCAAAATTGCGCGCGCCGACATAGCCCCCCGTGTTCACATCCACCGTGGTCAAGGCTTCGGTCTGGTCGATGATCAGGTAGCCCCCGGATTTGAGGTCCACCCGGCGGCCCAGCGCCTTGGCGATTTCCTCGTCGATGGCGTACAGGTCGAAAATCGGCCGCTCGCCCTTGTAATGCTGCAAGCGTTCGGCCGCCTTGGGCATGAATTCCCGGCCAAAGGCCTGCAGCTTGTCGAACTGCTCTTGCGAGTCGATGCGGATGCTTTGGGTGGCCTCCCCCACCAGGTCGCGCAGCACGCGCTGCAGCAGCGTCAGGTCCTGGTGCAGCAAGGACGCGGGCGGCAAGCGCACCGAGGCTTCCTTGATGCGGGCCCAGGTCTTGCGCAGGTAGGCGATGTCGTCTTGCAGCTCTTCGTCGCTGGAATCTTCGGCATTGGTGCGCAGGATGAAGCCGCCCCCCATCGGTCCCACCAGGGCCTGCAGCCTCTGGCGCAGGGCATCGCGTTGCTCGGCCGGAATCTTTTGCGAGACCCCAATGTGATCGTCTTGTGGCAGAAACACCAAATGGCGGCCCGCGATGCTGATTTGCGTGGACAGGCGGGCCCCTTTGGTGCCCATCGGGTCCTTGATCACCTGGACCATGATGGCGCGGCCTTCAAAGACCTGTTTTTCGATCGGCACCAAGGGCTGGCCGGTGCGCGCGGCAGCGGCCTCGCCTTCGGCGTGCTTGTGCCACACATCGGCCACATGCAAAAAAGCCGCCTTGTCCAGCCCGATGTCGATGAAGGCCGACTGCATGCCCGGCAGGACGCGGGCCACCTTGCCCAGGTACACATTGCCCACCAGACCCCGCTCCAGGGTGCGCTCCACGTGCAGCTCCTGCACCGCACCGAATTCGACCACCGCAACCCGCGTTTCCTGCGGCGACCAATTGACCAAAATATCTTGTTGCATCAGGGTCATCCACTCCCATTGAAAAAGGAAAAGCCCGCAGCCCCAGGCTGGGCCGGCCTGCACCCGGGGGTGCAGCGGGGCTCAACAGCGAACGCCCAATGATCGCAGCAAAGCGGCCGTCTCGAACAAGGGCAATCCCATGATGCCCGAATAACTGCCGCGCATCTGTGCGATGTGGGCCGCTGCCCTGCCCTGTACACCGTACGCCCCGGCCTTGCCCATGGGCTCGCCGGTGGCCACATAGGCCCGGATCTGGGCCAGGGTCATGGGCGCAAAGCGTACCCAGGATTCGGACAAGGCGCTCACGCGTCGGCCGCCCTTTTGCGCCGCCACCGCTGTCAGCACCCGGTGCGATTGTCCTGCCAGCCGCTGCAGCATGCGCACGGCATCGGCCGGGTCCACCGGCTTGCCCAAGATCTCCCGGCCCAGGCAGACGGTGGTGTCGGCGCACAGGACCGGCGCGGGCGGCAGGCCCTGGCGCTTGAGGCGTTGCACCGCCGCGTCGAGCTTCAGGCCCGTCACGCGCGCCACATAGCGCGCTGGGGCCTCCTGGCCGTGCACCGCCTCCAGAGACTCGGCGTCTTCGTCAGGCCCGGCCAGCAGCAGGGTGTGGGCCACGTCCAACTGGTCCAACAGCTGGCTGCGACGGGGGCTTTGGGAAGCCAGGTAAATGAACGTGCTCATTCGCGGTGGTAGGGGTGGTTGGCATTGATCGACCAGGCGCGGTAGAGCTGCTCGATCAGCAACACCCGGGCCATGGCATGGGGCAGCGTCAGGTCGGACAGGCGGATGCGCTCGTGCGCCGCCTGCCTGAATTCGGGCTCGAGGCCGTCGGGGCCGCCAATGACCAGGGCCACGTCGTCCCCACCCCTTTGCCATTGGGTCAGGCGCCCGGCCAGGGCCTGGGTGGTCAGCGCGGTGCCGCGTTCGTCGAGCACCACGGTGCGGCTGCCGCGTGGGATGGCCGCTTCGATGCGCTGGCGCTCGGCCGCATACAGATTGGCCAGGGTCTTGGAACCCCGGGGCTCGGTTTTAACGGCCTTGAGCTCGACCTTGAGCTCCGGCGGGAACCGTTTGGCGTAATCGTCCCAGGCGTTTTGGGCCCAATCCGGCACACGCAGGCCGACCGCCACGATCAGCAGCTTCATGCAGGATCAATCGGCTGGGCGTCGGGTCGCAGCTCGCACGGCCTTGCGGGCTGGGGCCTTGGGGGCCGCAGCCTTGGCGCTCGATCGGGTCGCCGCTTTGGCGGTGGGCTTGCCCACGGTCTTGGCCGCAGTCTTCGCCGGGGTTTTCGCCGCAGGCTTGGCCGAGGCGCTGGGCGCCTTCAAGGCGGGTTTGGCCTTGGCGGAGGCTTTGGCTTTGGGGCTGGCAGGGGTTTTGGCGGCCTTGGTTTTGGCCGCTGGTTTCTGAGGGGCAGAACTGAGGACATGGGCCTTTTGCCCGGCCGCAGCCACAGGCTTGGGCGCACCCAACTTCAGGCGCACAGGCTTGCCACCCCAGATTTCCTCCAGGTTGTAATAGCCCCGGATGGTGGGCTGCATGATGTGCACCAC
>JAIXXW010000287.1 GCA_027490555.1 Comamonadaceae bacterium
GGACCGCCAGCCGCAAAGGGCACCACCAAACGCAGGGGTTTGCTGGGCCAGGTTTGCGCCTGCACAGATGGCAGCGACACCAGCCCACCGAGTGCGCCGAGGGCTGCACACACCAAGGTACGGCGAAAAGCGGATGGTTTTTTCTGGGAATTCATGGGTCTCCTCTGATGGCGTGCGGGTGGAACAAATTAAGTAGGCATCAACCATCCACCGGTGCGGTCGATCGGATGGACGGCCGTTGCCACATCGATGCATACCAGTCTGACAAGGCCGGTGCCTGGGTTCGCCATCCGAACGCGTCAAATCGGTAGTCCAGGTAGCCGAGTGCGCAACACAGGCTGACATGGCCAATCGCAAAAGGACTGCGCGTCAATGCGGTCACTTCGGTGTCGAGCCTGGCCAATGCGGTGCGCACCTTCAAATCAAAAGCATCCATCAACACCGGGTTCGGGGATTCACGTTCGCGCTCATTGCGCCAAAGAATCAGCGCATCGGTCATGCCGTCACCCAGCGCCTGCCATCTCAAGGCCTGCCATTTGTTGTCCCCATCCGAAGGAAACAGGCTGCCCCGGCCAAACTCGTTGAGGTATTGGCAAATGACCGAAGAATCGAACAAGGCCGAACCATCATCGAGCACCAGCGTTGGAATTTTGCTCAGTGGGTTGTCCTTCATGATCTCTGGGTTGGGCTTGAGCATGGCCGCCACCGAGCGCACCAGCTCAATTTGTCCGTCCAGCTGAAGCTCGTTCACGCAAACCATGACTTTGCGAACGTAGGGAGATTTGGGAGACCAGTGCAGCTTCATCAAACAGCTCCACATTCGCGCAAGGCAAGGATCTTGGCTTCGTTGTAACCCAACTCCCTCAAAATGTCATCGCTGTGCTGCCCCAGCAAAGGGGCTGCGGCCGACGTGACCAATTTCGCATCCGCAAACCGCATCGGGGTGCTGATCTGCGGCGCCAGCACGCCACTCGGGTGGGGAACGTATTTCAACATCTCACGGAACTTCACCTGCGGATCCTCAAAGACCTCCGGCACGCTGTTGATGGCCCCGGCTGGCACGCCCGCTGCATCCAGCGCTGCAATCAGGTCCGAGCGCTTCCACTGCGAGAAACGCTCGGCCAGCATGGCATTGAGTTCGGCAATGTGGCGAACCCGCTGGGCGTTGGTGGAAAACCGCTCGTCCTGGGCCCAATGCGGCACATTCAGGGTCAAGCACAGTTTGGCAAATTGAGTGTCATTGCCCACCACCAAGATGAAATGGCCGTCGGCACAGTCATAGACATCCTGAGGCTGGATGTTGGGATGCGCGTTGCCGCTACGGCGCGGCACTTTGCCCGACACCAGATGGTTCATGGCTTGGTTGGCCAAGGTCGCCACTTGTACGTCCAGCATCGCAATGTCAATGCTGTCGCCACAACCGGTTTGGTCGCGCTTGGCCAATGCAGCGAGCACGGACACCGCCGTGTACATGCCGGTCATCAGGTCGACAATCGGGACGCCCACTTTTTGAGGGCCTCCACCAGGCTTGTCATCGCGCTCGCCCGTCACACTCATCAAGCCTCCCATGGCCTGGATCAGGAAGTCATAGGCAGGCTGGTCTTTGCGTGGTCCGGTTTGACCGAACCCGGTGACGGAGCAGTAAATGAGTTTGGGGTTCAGTTGGCGCAGCGATGCTTCATCCAGGCCATATTTTTTCAGTGTTCCGGCTTTGTAGTTTTCAAGAACAATGTCCGATCTCATGGCCAGTTCACGCACAATGCGTTGGCCCTCGGGCTTGTCCAGACTGACCGTGATCGAGCGCTTGCCCCGGTTGACCGCCAAATAGTAGCCCGCCTCGCTGGTGTCCTTGCCTTGAGCATCCTGAAGGAAAGGCGGTCCCCAGGCGCGGGTGTCATCCCCCACGACGGGTCTCTCCACTTTGACAACATCCGCGCCCAAGTCGGCCAGAATTTGGCCTGCCCATGGCGCAGCCAATATCCTGCTCAGGTCCAGGACGCGGACGTGTGAAAGAGGACCTTGTCTCTCGGTCATGGTGACTTCATCGCCCCGTGAAGACGGGGGGCCGCTTTTCGGCGAAGGCCCTTTGCGCCTCCTTGGCATCATCGGTCTTGGCGATTTGAGCGGTCATGTCCTGCTCATAACGGTAGCCATCGCGCAGGCTCATGTCCTCGATCACATTGAGCGTGTGTTTCCCCATGCGGGTGGAAATCGGGCTTTTGGAGGCGATCGTCTGGGCAATGTCCATGGCCACGGTCAGCAAATCCTCTGGCTTGGTACAGGCTTCGACAATGCCCAAACGGTAGAGTTCTTCGCCCGGCACGCGCATGCCCGTCAGCAGCATGCGCCGCAGGCGGGAGTGGCTGAACAAGCGCATCGCATGGCGTCCGCCGCCGAGCAGACCCACATCCACCTCCGGCAAACCCAGCGAAGACTTTTCGGACGCCACCAGGATGTCGCTCGATGCCGCCATGGCCAGACCCGATCCCAAAGCCGCGCCATTGAGGGCGCACACCACCGGTTTGGCACATTCTCGGATCGCATGGAAACACTCGCGTGTGCGGCGCGAATGTGCGGGCAAATCACCGGGCCCCTTGATCACTTCGGCGCGCCCCTTGAGATCGGCACCGGCACAAAACACCTTGCCCGCACCCGTCAACACGACGGCACGCACCTCGTCCATCTCAGAAATCCTGTCCAGGGCCAAGACCAGCTCGTCGTTGAGGGTCCTGGTCAGCGCATTCACCGGTGGCGCATTCAGCGTGAGCAAAGCCACGTGGCCGTGGAGTTCATAGCCCAATTGGGTCAAATCGTTCATGGCAGACACTTTCATTCATCCGTTCAATCCGGTCCGAATGTTCACAGATATCGGCTTGCAAACATAGGCAACAATCCGCATGACAGCTTTGCCAATCCAGGCATAAGAAAAACAGTCACCACCCACGCCTGTCAAGCTTGCGACCGGGTGTCGCCAAGGTGCGTGGCCCGCCAGCCAGCTTGCAGTGAGCTGACACACGCCATCCAGACCACACCCAACGCGAATACTTATGGACGCGCTTCAGTTTCTGAGACGGGCCGATGCCGGCGCAAAGGCTATCATGGCGTCACGCATGGTGAAGTTTTTTCATCACCCTTTGCCCTGAAAACCAGAACCTTGGGTCGATCATTCAAATGGGAAAAGACATGTCGCAACCGGTCAATGCGTCGGTACCCGTTGGCATTCGAATTGAGGGCAGCAGGGACCCATCCCCTGCGCCATCGCTGGCCGAATTCCATCGGCTGATCAGTCGATTGGGCCTCCAGGATGTCACCGAGATCACGCCTGCAGCACACCAGACCCGCAACAGTTTGGAGGCGCGTCTTGCGCAGCGGTATTTCGACATGTGGTGCCCTGGCTTTGACACACTCCAGCTGAACACCCTTGCCCATGCGCCAGAACTCTCGGGAGATTTGGCTCTGTCGCGTGAAGCACTGCTGGCCATGCTGGCTGCGCCTCAGGTCATGATTTTTGAGAGTGTGGCGCAACTCGAATCGCACATCCGAGTGCGCGTCCACATCGCAAAAGCTGCTGCCAAAACCTCTTTGGCATTCAACACCGAAGCTGCGCAACGGCCCACAGAATTTTGGCAAGGCGACTCCGAAAACGGGTTTGTCATCCGCCAGGGCGTCAGTCTCGAAGAGGCCATCATCGCGGCGACTCAGCCCGAGATCACAGGTCGCCAGTACGAGTTCTCTTGTTATCGAGCGGCTGAATATTTGGTCCTGCTCGGTCTGGCACAGGAAGCCAAGTTGGTGAATTCGACTTATTTGAACGCGCTGGAGGCACAGTGTCGGCAGCAAGTTCCCAGGTCTGATCCTTTCCATACCACCTATGTCTATGAATACGGGACGCCTGACAACCCCATCCCCATGCACTATTACGTTCCAGGCGACCGTGTGTGGTTCAAGAACCCGGACGACCGGTCCTCGGATGTCAAAGGCTTTGAGGGATCCTGGGTCTTTTATCTGGGCGGCGGTTTATTCAGCAATTTTTGGCAACGTGACAAACCCTTTGACCTGACCTCCAAATGCCTGGAGATTTACCACTGGCGTGATGGTGTGTATGTGAATGCCAACGGCATCTTGTCCATGGATGAAAGCGTGGTTGAACACCAGGTCGCGCAAACAAGGCGGTCTCCTGAAAAGTTCAAACACGTCATGTCGAAAATGATGGTGTACCGCGATCCATCGGGGGTTTACGCCCACGGAGGATGCATAGACTCGACGCGTGAGATTCCGCGCGCGCTGTTTTGATTTCCTGGCTGTGGATTGGGGCTTGTGGTGTGCCTCTGGATGGCTCCAAAGGCTCCAGGCCCGTCCAAGCTATTTCGCTGCCTGCATGGCTCGGCCCAGACCCTCGACGCCCTTGGCCAGCAAGGTGTCGGCGGCGTTCAGGCGGTCCCGTGCTTCACGGTTCTGGCTCAGCTTGGCCTTGCCTTCGATGCGCTGGATCTCGATCTCGATGCCCACGATCGCGCGCAGCATGCCGTCGATGTAGTCGGGGGGTGAGTCGCCCATCTTCCAGGGGCGCGGTTCGTTCACCTCGTGTTCCCGGGTGAGCCTGGCCACCACGCCACGGACAAACTTTGCCTCGTCCATCACGGTCAAACGGCCATGCACATGCACCACCTCGTAGTTCCAGGTGGGCACCTGCCGGTGGGTTTCGTGCTTGCTCGGGTACCAGTTGGGCGAGATGTAGCTCTCGTTGCCGCGAAAGATCACCAGCACATCCGCGCCGTCTTGGCACTGCTGCCACACCGGATTGGCCCGGGCCACGTGCGCGCTGAGCTGACCCAGCTTGCCGTGACCCGCATCGAACTCGAACGGGATGTGGTTGGCGTCGAGCCCATCGGGGCCCAACGTGACCAGCGCGCCCAGCGGATGCTGGCGAATGATGGTGTGCAGGTCTTGCGGATTCTGGATCGCGAAATGTGCAGGGATGTACATGGGGGGGTGACAGACCGTTGGGATGGCGATGCCGACATTTTGCAATTGAACTGCACGCCCTTGTAAATCCGCCGAAAGGGTGAATCGCCCTCGCCTTTTGGGCTTCGGTCAGCTGGTTGCTGCTGAGGCGCAGGCAACAGCACCTGTGCTGAACACCCGGCAAGTGCGAAATCCCACCGAAATGGCCTTTGCAAAGCCACCTGATCAGCGAGCTTGGGCCAGTTCACGATCTCGCTGTCGGACAGGATGAATTTCTTCATATGGAAATTCTCGACAAGAAATTTTTTCTCACTTCCGAGGTTGGGGTGGAGTTTTCCCTGCGTGTCCTGGTGAATCTAAATAAAAACCAGACAGTTCATTTTCTGTCTGGTTTTTTTTCATTTTCTCAAGGATGAATAACTTGTCATTAATGAAAAACTTGCTAAATATGATAACAATGAGAAAATGTAGATGTTTTACAAGGCACCCAACAAGCGTGTGCCCATCACCGCTTTCTAGGACACACCATGGCCAACTTCCAAAACCAATCCAATGTCAGCGGGACTGAGGACAACGACTCGATCACAGGCACTTCGGGCGCTGACAGTCTCAACGGTGCTGGGGGCAACGACACACTGCGAGGCGCAGCAGGTCGTGATTTCCTTTTGGGCGGAGATGGCCAGGACACGGTCCAATACCTGGGCAGTCAGGCGGGCTACCGGGTGCAGGCCAGTCAGGTTTCAGGACAAGTGGTGGTCACCGACGTGGACCCCACCGATGGCGACGACGGCACCGACACCCTTCAAGGCGTAGAACGCCTCTTGTTTGCAGATGGTGCAGTAGGTATCGCGCCACAGGCGATGCCCGACAGCCAGGTCAACACCTACACAAATTCTTCTCAGCGCACAGCCAGCATGACCCTGCTGAGCAATGGCGACTACCTCACAACATGGCAATCGCACGGGCAAGATGGCAGTGGCTGGGGTGTTTTCGGACAACGGTTCTCGAGTACCGGCGATAAAGTGGGCGCAGAGTTCCGACTGAACACCTCCACTTCTGGACATCAATGGCTGGATGAAGAAAGTGGACTGACCCAGCAGTACATCGCAGCGACTGCCGATGGCGGGTTCGTGGCCACCTGGGCATCCAACAGCTCGGACGGCAACAGTTGGGGCGTCGTGGCACAGCGTTTTGATGCCGCCTGTCGCGCCCTGGGTAGCGAGATCCGGGTCAACACCTACACGTCGGGCGAGCAAAGAAACCCATCGGTGGCGGTGCTGGCGGATGGCAAGTTTGCTGTGACCTGGATGTCCATGAATGACCAGGATGGCAGTGGCTGGGGTGTGTATGCCCAGCTGTTCGATCCTGACGGCACACCCAATGGCAGTGAGTTTCGTGTCAATACCGTCATCACCGGCTCTCAATATTCACCGAATATCACCGCGTTGAGCGGCGGTGGGTTTGTGGTGACATGGCTTGACGAAGCCTCTACCGACGTCAAGGCACAGTTGTTTGGTGCCAACGCGCAAACGGTTGGCTCCGAGTTCACGCTGAACACGGCCACTGGAGATTGGCAGATATACCCTTCAGCTGCGCCCTTGGCCGATGGCGGATTTTGGGCCGTGTGGCAGTCGGCCTGGCAAAACGGTGAGCACTCGTGGGGTGTTTCCGCGCAACGCTTCGATCAGGCGGGCAACAAGGTGGGCGGGGAGATCCGAGTCAACACCTACACCGCCAATGAACAGCTTCAACCACAGATCTCAACCCGATCCAACGGCAGCTTTGTGGTGGTATGGGCCTCACAAGGCCAAGATGGATCGGATTGGGGCATCTATGCCCAGCAGTTCGATGCCAGCGGGGCCAAGGCAGGTGTTGAGCAGCAGGTGAACCAGGTAACCATGAGTGCGCAATGGAAACCGAATGTTTTGGCGCTGGACAGCGGTGGCTATGTGGTCAGCTGGGAAGCTGCCAACAGCCA
>JAIXXW010000186.1 GCA_027490555.1 Comamonadaceae bacterium
ACCCAACTGAGCACCTGGTAGCAATCGGCCACGCTGGGCACGATCACGCGCAATGCCCGCACATCGAGCACCCTGTCAAAAGGCAATGACTTGCCCCGCATTTTTTTGACGATGCTGTAGATGTGCTTGGGTCGTCCTTCCACCGTGGCGTCGATGCCCTGGCTGGTCAGGGCCTGAAGCAAGCGCTCGCGCAGCTCCTGCATGTAGCGTTCGCGCTCGGTCCGCTTTTCATCCAGCAAACGGGCGATGTCCTTGTAGGTCAGCGGCTCCAGAAAACGGAAAGCCAGGTCTTCCATTTCCCATTTGATCTGCCAGATGCCCAAGCGGTTGGCCAAGGGTGCAAAGACCTGCAGGGACTCGCTGGCCAAAGCCGGTGGCACGGGCAATTTGGTGGCCGCAAAATGGCGCAGCGTTTGCAAGCGCGAGGCCAGACGCAGCATGACCACCCGCAGATCGCGGCTGAAGGCCAGCAGCATTTTGCGCACATTTTCAGTCTGCCAACGCGGGCTCAGGGGGGTGTTGTCGGCCCCGGAGCTGGGGGGTTCGGCCATCCTGGACAGGCGTTGCACATGCACCAGCTGGTTGGTTTGCATGGCCAGCTGCGACAAAGGGGCGCCAAAGGCCTTGGCCATCACCTCTTCGGGCTTGTTCAGGTGCGGGCAGGCGTAGACCAGGTAGGTGGCCGCCTGCATGGCCACGGAACCGCCAATGTCCTTCAGGATCGCGGCCACCGCGTCCGCGTGGTCCAGGATGTTTTCCCCCGTGTCCAGGGTTTCGCCTGCGATCAGGGGCTCGGCAAAAGCGCGGGCTTTGGCCAGGGTATCGCTGGGCGAGGACATGCCCGCCTCGTCCGCCGTGGCGAGCATCACCGCTGGCACCGGACCGGTGTGCATGCGCGCGCTGGCCGTCATCGGGCTGGCCGGGTGGCTGGAGATGGGGCTGACCATGGTGTCAATCGCCCAGCAAAAACTCGCGCACCACCGCGATCTGATCGACCCCCGTCAAGGTCGGCGCATGGCCACAGCCGGGCCAGGTGTCCAAGCGGGCGCGGGGGCCGCGCTGTGTCATGGCCTGCGCGGTTTCCGCCGTCAACAGGTCTGAATCCTGGCCTCGGATCAACAGCGTCTGTGCCTGAATCTGATCGTACAGGCCCCACAACATGGCTTCGCCAGCGGCCGCAGCTTCTGGCGTGAGCGCGCGCACAGCCACGCCGATGGCGGGGTCGTAATGCAAGGTCAGCCGTCCCTCGGTGCCCGGACGGGTCATGTGCACACTCATCTCACGCCACACCTCGGGCGACACGGGGCCAAAGCCCTGGGACAGCTGCCACATGGCCTCAGCCGCTTCGTCCAGATCCTGGTATTGCCCGTACTGGCCGACAAAGGCCTGCATGCGCTGAACCGATGACCAGGTGATGGCTGGCCCCACGTCGTTGAGCACCAGGCGGCGAATCGGTGAAGGCAAGGGCAAGCCCGGCTGGCCGGCCAACACCATGCCGATCAGGCCCCCCATGCTGGTGCCCACCCAGTCCAGTTGCTGGATCGGCGCCGCTGCACCCCGTTGCGCCTGCAGCTGGGCCAGCATGGCCAGCATGTCGCCCGCATACTGCGGCACCTGGTACAGCGCTGGATGGGGCAGCCATTCGCTGCGCCCCCGGCCCGCCACATCGGGGCAAATGACCTGCACAGCGCCTTGGCTGTGCGCCACCAAGGCTTGGGCCAGGCGGTCGAAATCGCGCCCCTGGCGGGTCAGGCCATGCACGCACACCACCACATGCCGAGCATCGGCCGGCCCCCAGCACCAGTAAGCCATGCGGTGCTGGCCCTCCGGGTGCGGGCAGCTCACCCATTCAAGGTGCGCAGGGGTGCTGGGTTCAGGCGGGGTGACGGTCATGTCCATCGGAAACAATCGGTGTGTGATGCAACGCCCACAGAGACCGGGCAGCGCCATAATGGAATTTTTTACATCGTAATTCATCTTTCGGAGCGCCCATCATGTTGCAAGGAAAAACAGCCCTGGTCACAGGTTCCACCAGCGGTATTGGTCTGGGCATTGCCAAGGCCTTGGCCAGGCAAGGTGCCAACATCGTGCTCAACGGTTTCGGCGACGCCGAAGGCCCCAAGGCTGAGATCCAGGCGCTGGGCGTGCAGGTGGCCTACCACGGCGCCGACATGCGCCAGGCCTCTGAGATTGAGGCCATGATGGCCTTCGCTGCCCACACCTTCGGTCGCGTCGACATCCTGGTCAACAATGCCGGCATCCAGCACGTGGCCCGGATCGAGGATTTCCCGGTTGAGCGCTGGGACGCCATCATCGCGATCAACCTCTCCAGCGCCTTCCACGCCACCCGTCTGGCCTTGCCGGCCATGCAGGCGGCCAACTGGGGGCGCATCATCAATGTGGCCTCCATCCACGGCCTGGTGGGGTCGGCCGAAAAGTCGGCCTACGTGGCGGCCAAACACGGCATCGTGGGCCTGACCAAGGTCACCGCACTGGAAAACGCCACCACGGGCGTGACCTGCAACGCGATCTGCCCCGGTTGGGTGTTGACCCCACTGGTGCAAAAACAGGTGGACGCCAAGGCCGCCGCCATGGGGCTGAGCAACGAAGAAGCGAAAAAAGTCCTGCTGCAAGAGAAAGAGCCCTCGATGCAGTTCACCACCCCCGAAGAACTGGGCGAGCTGGCGGTCTTTTTCTGCTCGCCAGCCGGCAACAACGTGCGCGGCGTGGCCTGGAACATGGACGGGGGCTGGACAGCCCAATAAGGCGATGAGCCCTTCCAAGCGCCTGGACAAACTCGTCATCGTCGACGATGACGCGCGCATCCGTGACCTGTTGCGCCGTTTTTTGTCCCAGGAGGGCTTTGATGTCTTGCTGGCCGAAGACGCCCGGGCGCTGGACCGCATCTTGCAGCGGGAAACCATCGACCTGGTGGTGCTGGATCTGATGCTGCCCGGCGAGGATGGCTTGAACATTTGCCGGCGCATGCGCGGCCAGGGGGACATGACCCCGGTGATCATGTTGACCGCCAAGGGGGAAGACGTGGACCGCATCGCCGGACTCGACATCGGCGCCGACGATTACCTGGTCAAACCCTTCAACCCGCGCGAGCTGCTGGCGCGCATCCATGCGGTGTTGCGCCGTCGCCCCCAGGACCTGGTGCCTGCGGCCCCTTTGGCGAGCGAACAAGGGGTCATCACCTTTGGCCCCTTCGCGCTGGACCTGGGCACCCGTTCACTGAGCAAGAACGGCCAGCAGATGCCCTTGACCAGCGGTGAATTCGCCATGCTCAAGGCCTTGGCACGCCACCCCAGGCAGCCATTGACCCGGGACAAGCTGGCTTTGCTGGCCCGAGGGCGCGAATTCGAGCCCTTTGACCGCAGCCTCGATGTGCAGATTTCCAGGCTGCGCAAAATGATCGAGGCGGACCCGGCCAACCCCAAAATCATCCAGACGGTGTGGGGCGTGGGCTATGTGTTTGTGCCGGACGGACAGGCGTGAACCCCTCGGACATCGCCCCGCCCCCGCCTGACCGGGTCGAAAAATCTGGCCGCAGGTTCCAGCTCAGCCTGTTCTGGCGCACCTTCCTGATGCTGGTGTTGCTGATTTTCTTCAGCAACCTGGCCTGGCTGCAGCTGTTTCGCACCCAGGAATACGAGCCCAGGATTTTGCGCAATGCCCACCAGATCGCCACCGTGGTCAACCTGACCAGGACAGCCTTGGTCCACTCCGATGCCATCGCGCGGGTTTCCTTGCTCAAATCCCTGGCCGACGAGGAGGACGTGAACATCCAGACCCGCGAACCGGATGACCAGGTCGTGGTGTTTGGGGATTCCGCCATGGAAAAACGGCTGGTCCAGGAGATGATCAAGCGCCTGGGGCCGGACACCGTCATCGCCTCGCAGGTCAATGGCGAAGCCGGACTGTGGGTGGGTTTCAAGATCGAGCGCGACAGCTATTGGCTGCACATGGACGCCGAACGCCTGCGCCCGCTCGGCGGCTCGGGCTGGTTGATCTGGCTGGGCATCACCCTGGCCCTGTCCCTGGCCGGCGCGGCCATGGTGACGGGGCTGATCAACCGTCCGCTCAAGCGCCTGTCCTTGGCCGCCAGCCAGGTGCGCGAGGGGCAATTCGGCCAGGCCACGCTGGACGAAAACGCGGCCACCCCCGAGATTCGCGAGGTCAACATCGGTTTCAACCGCATGGCCGAACGGCTGGCCAAGGTCGAAGCCGAGCGGGCCCTGATGCTGGCGGGCATCTCGCACGATTTGCGCACCCCCCTGGCCCGCCTGAGGCTGGAGACCGAGATGAGCGTGGCCGATGCGGACACACGCGCGCTGATGGCTGGCGACATCGCGCAGCTGGACACCATCATCGACAAATTCCTGGACTACGCCCGGCCCGAGCCCAGCGCGCTCAGGCCGGTCTGGCTGTCCGATCTGGTCAGCCGCTGCATGGCCCCCTGGCGGCACGATCCACAGGTCGAGATCCGGGTGGACCTGGCAGAAGACCTGTGTGTCGAGGCCGAACCAGTGGAGCTGTCACGCGTCTTGTCGAACCTGCTGGAAAACGCCCAACGCCATGGCCAAAGCCCGGGCGATGGCATCGCCCGGATCGAGATCGTGGCCCGGGCAGAGCCAGGCTGGACCGTGTTGCAGGTGCGCGATCATGGCCCCGGCGTGCCCGATGAGGCGTTGCACCAACTGACGCAACCGTTTTTCAGGGGGGATGCGGCCCGCACATCGGCCACAGGCTGTGGCCTGGGCCTGGCCATTGTGGCGCGTTCGGTGCAACGCATGGGCGGCATGCTGGCCTTGGCCAACCACCGCACGGGCGGTCTGGTGGCGGTGATGAAACTCAGGCCGTCCCCGGAGAGCTGACGGTCAGCAGGGCCACGGCACGCGCCTCGATGCTGTGCCCCATGCCCACAGGCCCCAGCTTTTCAGCGGTCTTGGCTTTGACATTCACCCGGTCGGTCGACACCCCCAGGGCCTGGGCCACAGCCGCGTGGATGGCGGCCATGTGCGGCGCCAATTTGGGCGCCTGGGCCACCACGGTGCTGTCCACGTTCACCAGTGTCCAACCCTGGGCCCGCACCCGACGCATCGCCTCTTGCAAAAGCACTTTGGAATCTGCGCCCTTGAACTGCTCGTCTGTGTCCGGAAAATGGCGCCCGATGTCGCCCAGGCCCGCTGCGCCCAGCACCGCGTCGGTGATGGCGTGCAAGAGCACATCGGCATCCGAGTGCCCGAGCAGGCCTGCGCTGTGGGGGATCTCCACACCGCCCAAAATCAGCTTGCGGCCTGGCACCAGGGCGTGCACGTCCCAGCCCTCTCCGATGCGGATGTTCATGGTCTGCCTTTCAAAACCGACTCGGCAAAGGCGAAGTCGGCCGGGTAAGTCACTTTCAGATTGTGCGCCGACCCCGGCACCAGGCGCGGGGCCAGACCTTGGCGTTCCATGGCGCTGGACTCGTCGGTGATGCCGGCAAAGCCGGTGTCCGCCGCTGCCGAGAGGGCCGCGTGCAGTGCCCCCAAACGGAACATCTGTGGGGTTTGTGCCAACCATTTGTCCTCGCGAGGCACGGTGCTGCCCACGCGGGCATGCCCCTGCGCGAGCGATTGCGACTTCAAGGTGTCGGGCAAGGGCAAAGCCAGCAAACCGCCCACCGGGTCATCACGGCAGGATTCGATCAGGGCCGTCACCGCTTCGGGCGTGATCAGGCAACGCGCCGCATCGTGCACCAGCACCCAATCCTGCGCGGGAATGCCTGCGGCCAGCATGGCGCTCAGGCCATTGAACACGCTGGCTGCGCGGGTGGCGCCACCACAGGCCTGGCGCCTGAAGTGCGCAGGCCAGTGGGCTTGCGGCCACTCAAAATCGTCTTCGGCCATCACGATGACCCAACCGGTGGACAGCTGCGGCACCCGGGCCAGCGCCTGCACGGTGTGCATGACCATGGGCTGACCCGCCACGGTCTGGTACTGCTTGGGCTGTGGGGTGCCCGCCCGGCTGCCATGGCCGGCACAGGGCACCAGAACATGGCAATGGGGATCGGCAGCGGGCGATGGCATGGCTTGTGATTGTAGGAGGTCCTATACGGGCCTTCGGTGCAAGCCCCATTGAACTTTCCTCGGGCTTTGGCCCCCTTCTACAATCGGGCGGTCAGTCCATGCACCACCCCCTCCCTTTGGGCGCGGGGTGTTCAGCTGTTTTCCATCGCCCTCACCATGCCACTGCCCAGCCTGATTCCCGGCAAACGATTCACCCTGCCCCGCCCGCACGGCTCTGCCGATGCCGTCTTGCTGGCCCAATTGGCCGAGCGCGAAAAAAAGGCCGGCAAGCTGCTCGCCATCATCACCGCCGATGCGGCCGATGCGCAGCGGCTCATGGACGAAATGGTGTTTTTTGCACCCGACCTGCGCTGCGTGATGTTTCCAGACTGGGAGACCCTGCCCTATGACACCTTCTCGCCGCACCAGGACCTGATCAGCGAACGGCTGGCCACGCTCTGGCGCATCCAGCAACGCCAGCACCCCGAAAGCGCCGATGTGGTGCTGGTGCCCGCCAGCACCGCGCTGTACCGCTTGGCGCCGCCGTCCTTTCTGGCCGGCTACACCTTCGAGTTCAAGGTCCGGCAAAAACTCGACGAAGCCCAACTGAAAAACCAGCTCACACTGGCCGGCTACGCGCACGTCAGCCAGGTGGTCAGCCCTGGCGAATACGCGGTGCGCGGCGGCCTGATCGACCTGTTCCCCATGGGTTCCTTGGTACCCTACCGGGTGGATCTGTTCGACGATGAAATCGACACCATCCGCACCTTCGACCCGGACAGCCAGCGCAGCCTCTACCCGGTCCCCGAGGTGCGCCTCTTGCCCGGGCGCGAGTTCCCGATGGACGAGAACGCCCGGGCCCAGTTCAGGCGCCGCTGGCGCGAACTGCTGGAAGGCGATCCGACCAAAAGCCGCATTTACAAGGACATGGGCAACGGTGTGGCCACAGCGGGCATCGAGTACTACCTGCCGCTGTTTTTTGACGACACCGCCACGGTGTTCGACTACCTGGGTGCAGGGCAGGAAGCAGCGGCCACGGTGGTGCTGCACGGCGACCTGGAGCCCGCATTCCAACGCTTTTGGCAAGACACGCGGGACCGCCACCGCCTGGTGCAGGGCGACCCCGAGCGGCCTGTGCTGCCCCCCGAAGCCCTGTTTCTGAGTGCCGAGCAGTTCTACACCCTGTGCAACGGCCACGCGCAACTGGCCTTGCGTGCGATCGGCCCTGAAATCCCTGACAACGCCCTGGCCCAGCCACTGCCCGAGCTCACGGTGGTGCGCGGTGCCGACGACCCCCTGGCCCGCTTGCAAGCGCACCTGCGCGGCAGTGCCAGCCGGGTGCTGATCCTGGCCGAAAGCGATGGCCGCCGCGAAAGCCTGTTGGACTTCGTGCGCTCCAGTGGGCTCACACCGCCCGTGTTTGACCGGCTGGCCGATTTCCTGGCCAGCGATGAAAAAGTCGGCATGGCCACCGCCGCCCTGGTCAACGGCTTCCACTGG
>JAIXXW010000382.1 GCA_027490555.1 Comamonadaceae bacterium
CTGGGCCTGCCCCGCCAATGGTTAAAGGAGGACGCGACGGAAGTCGCTGAGGATTTGCCCCAGGAAGGCATTGAAGCGCGCGGCGGCTGCGCCGTCGATGACGCGGTGGTCCCAGGTCAGCGACAGGGGCAGCATCAGGCGCGGCACAAAGGTTTTGCCGTCCCACACCGGTTCCATCTGGCTCTTGCAGACGCCGAGGATGGCGACTTCAGGCGCATTGATGATGGGCGTGAAGTAACGCCCACCGATGCCGCCCAAGGATGAGATGGTGAAGGTCGCGCCCGACATGTCGGCCGGGCCCAGTTTGCCGTCGCGGGCCTTCTTGGCCAGCTCGGCCATTTCCTGGCTGATCTGCAACACACCTTTTTTGTCGGCGTCCTTGATGACCGGCACCACCAGGCCATTGGGCGTGTCCGCAGCAAAACCGATGTGGTAGTACTGCTTGTAAATCAGCGCATCGCCATCGAGGCTGCTGTTGAACTCGGGGAATTTCTTCAGCGCCGCCACGCAGGCCTTGATCAGGAAGGCCAGCATGGTGACCTTGATGCCGCTCTTCTCGTTCTCTTTGTTGGTCAGGACGCGGAAGGCTTCCAGCTCGGTGATATCGGCGTCGTCGTGGTTGGTGACGGCCGGGATCATCACGGCGTTGCGCAACAGGTTGGCGCCGCTGATCTTTTTGATGCGGCTCATTTCCTTGCGCTCGATCGGACCGAATTTCGCAAAGTCCACCTTGGGCCAGGGGATCAGGCCCAACTCTGAACCCGCGCCACCCGAAGCCGGGGCTGGGGCCTTGGCCGCTTGGGCCTTGGTCTGCACAGATCCCGACATCACGGCCTTGGTGAAGGCTTGCACATCGTCTGCGGTGATGCGTCCCTTGAGGCCCGTGCCTTGGACCTCGTTCAGGGGCACACCCAGCTCGCGGGCGAATTTGCGCACCGAGGGCGAGGCATGGGGCAAGCCTGCCGTGTGACCCAGCGGGTTGTGGGCCGGGGCACTGGGCGCCGTGGCCACTGGCGCTTGTGCAGGGGCTGGGGAAAAAGCCTGGGCCACGGGGGCGGCCGGTGCCGCAGCCAGGGTAGCCACAGCGGCGGCCACAGGTGCAGGTCCAGGTGCAGAGACCGCGCCTTCCAGCACCGCCAGCAGGTCACCGATGTTGACCTTGTCCCCCACCTTGACCTTGATGTCTTTGAGCACACCCGCAGCCGAGGACGGGATTTCCATCGACGCCTTGTCCGACTCCACGGTGATCAGCGATTGCTCGACCTTGATGGTGTCGCCGGGTTTGACCATGACCTCGATCACGGCCACGTCCTTGAAGTCGCCAATGTCGGGCACGCGCACTTCCACAGGGCCCGTGGTGGCGGCTGCAGACGTGCTGGCCACGGCTGCCGATGGTGCGGCTGCCACTGCGGCTGCAGGCGCAGCAGCCGCAGAAACTGCCGGTGCCGCGCTGGCGCCAGCGGTTTCCACGACCAGCACCACCGAGCCTTGCTTGACCTTGTCGCCCAGGGCCACACGCAGCTCCTTGACCACACCTGCCGTGCTGGATGGGATTTCCATCGAAGCTTTGTCGGACTCCACGGTGATCAGCGATTGCTCGGCCTTCACCGTGTCACCCACCTTGACCAGCAGCTCGATGACGGCGACTTCGTCGAAATCCCCGATGTCCGGAACTTGTACTTCTACCAATGCCATGTGTGTCTCCCGGATTTATGCGTAAAGCGGGTTGATTTTGTCGACTTTGATGCCGTATTTCTGAATCGCTTCTGCCACTTGCGCCACAGGCACCTTGCCCTCTTCGCTCAGTGCCTTGAGGGCTGCGACCACGATGTAGTGGCGGTTGACCTCGAAGTGCTCGCGCAGCTTGCTGCGGAAATCGGAGCGCCCAAAGCCGTCGGTGCCCAGCACTTTGAAAGTGCGGCCTGCGGGAACAAAGGGCCGGATCTGCTCGGCATAGGCCTTCATGTAGTCGGTCGATGCGATCACAGGGCCCTTGTGCGGGGCCAATTGTTGGCCCACAAATGGCACGCGGGGCTTTTCCAGCGGGTGCAGCAGGTTGTAGCGCTCGGCGTCCTGGCCGTCACGGGTCAATTCGTTGAAGCTGGGGCAGCTCCACACATCGGCCTGGATGCCCCAGTCGGTGGCCAGCAGGGTTTGCGCGGCGATCGATTCGCGCAAGATGGTGCCCGATCCCAGCAGTTGCACACGTTGGTCGCCAGCCGCACCGGGCTTGCACAGGTACATGCCCTTGATGATCTGCTCTTCGG
Source organism: Comamonadaceae bacterium (assembly GCA_027490555.1). GTDB lineage: Bacteria > Pseudomonadota > Gammaproteobacteria > Burkholderiales > Burkholderiaceae_C > Limnohabitans_A. The sequence goes on from JAIXXW010000382.1 coordinate 2,268, forward strand.
TACCAGGTGTGAGGCCCGGCATGGGGTAGTTTTCGTTGAGCAGGGTGAGGTAGTAAAAGACGTTGTCCTGTTTCTCGACCATGCGCTTCAAGCCATGGTGCAAGATCACGCCGACCTCGTGGGCAAAGGTCGGGTCGTAGGAGATGCAGTTCGGGATGGTGCCCGCCAGGATGTGGCTGTGGCCATCTTCGTGCTGCAAACCTTCGCCGTTGAGCGTGGTGCGGCCCGAGGTGCCGCCCAGCAAGAAGCCGCGCGCCTGCATGTCGCCCGCCGCCCAGGCCAAATCGCCAATGCGCTGGAAGCCGAACATCGAGTAATACACATAAAACGGCACCATGATGCGGTTGCTGGTGCTGTAGCTGGTGGCCGCTGCGATCCAGCTGGACATGCCGCCGGCTTCGTTGATGCCTTCTTGCAGGATCTGGCCGGCCTTGTCTTCCTTGTAGTACATCACCTGGTCCTTGTCGACCGGGGTGTACTGCTGGCCGGCAGGGTTGTAGATGCCCACCTGGCGGAACAGGCCTTCCATGCCGAAGGTGCGGGCTTCGTCCACCAGAATCGGCACCACGCGCGGGCCCAGGGCCTGGTCACGCAGCAGCTGGGTCAAAAAACGCACATAGGCCTGGGTGGTGGAGATCTCGCGGCCTTCGGCCGTGGGCTCGAGCACCGCCTTGAAGGTCTCGAGTGAGGGCACGGTGAAACTCTCATCGGCCTTGACGCGGCGCTTGGGCAGGTAGCCCCCCAGGGCCTGGCGACGCTCGTGCAGGTAGCGCATTTCGGGCGTGTCGTCGGCGGGCTTGTAAAACGGGATCTTGGACAACTCGCTGTCCGGAATCGGGATGTTGAAACGGTCGCGCATATAACGGATGTCGTCGTCCGTCAGCTTTTTGGTCTGGTGCACGGTGTTCTTGCCCTCGCCGGCTTTGCCCATGCCAAAACCCTTGACGGTCTTGATCAGCAGCACCGTGGGCTGGCCCTTGTGGTGCACCGCCTTGTGGTAGGCGGCATACACCTTTTGCGGGTCATGACCGCCGCGCTTGAGGTTCCAGATGTCGTTGTCCGACAGGTGGGACACCATCTCCAGCGTCCGGGGGTCGCGGCCAAAGAAATGTTTGCGCACGTAGGCACCGTCGTTGGCTTTGAAGGCCTGGTAATCGCCGTCGAGCGTGTCCATCATCAATTTGCGCAGGGCACCGTCCTTGTCACGGGCCAGCAAGCTGTCCCACTCGCTGCCCCACAGCAGCTTGATGACGTTCCAGCCTGATCCACGGAACTCGCCTTCCAATTCCTGGATGATCTTGCCATTGCCGCGCACCGGTCCGTCCAGGCGTTGCAAATTGCAGTTGACGACAAAAATCAGGTTGTCGAGGTTTTCACGCGCCGCCAAACCGATCGCGCCCAGCGACTCGACCTCGTCCATCTCGCCGTCGCCGCAGAACACCCAGACCTTGCGGTTTTCGGTGTTGGCAATGCCCCGGGCGTGCAGGTATTTCAGGAAACGCGCCTGGTAAATCGCCATCAAAGGCCCCAAGCCCATGGAGACCGTGGGGAACTGCCAGAAATCCGGCATCAGCTTGGGGTGGGGATAGCTCGACAGGCCCTTGCCGTCCACTTCTTGGCGGAAGTGCAGCAACTGTTCCTCGGTCAGCCGACCTTCGAGGTAGGCACGGGCGTACACCCCAGGCGAGACATGGCCCTGGATGTACAGGCAATCACCGCCGTGGTTTTCGCTCTCGGCATGCCAGAAATGGTTGAAACCGGCACCGAACATGTGGGCCAGCGAGGCAAAAGAGCCGATGTGGCCGCCCAGGTCGCCACCGTCTTCGGGGTTGTGGCGGTTGGCCTTGACCACCATGGCCATGGCATTCCAGCGCATGTAGGCGCGCAGGCGCTCTTCAATTTCAATATTGCCGGGGCAGCGGGCTTCCAAATTGGGCTCGATGCTGTTGACATAACCGGTGGTGGCTGAAAACGGCAGATCGATGCTGTGTTGTCTGGCCTCTTCCAGCAGTTCTTCCAGCAAAAAATGCGCACGTTCTGGACCTGCTTTTTCAATGACGGCGGAAAGGGCTTCCATCCACTCGCGCGTCTCCTGGCTGTCCAGATCTCGCCCCGCTTGTTGCTGTGCCGACGATGTCATGTTTGTCTCCTGAAGGTCTCGGTCCATGTTACGGGCGAAATTCTCTCACAGTTCGGCGCCTATTTCAAATTATGCGCGTGCATTTTGCATAATGAAAAATAAGGCTATTTCTGTCCAGTCAGCAGGATCGTCGGCACGGATCCGTCCTCTAAACTCGGGCCATGGAATTGAATCAAGCCACATCCGTTGTGCAAAAAGTCCGCCCATGGACCTGGTGGCTGTCGTGGTGGCGCAAACAGTCACCCAACCGGCAAGACCGTTTTGCCAACCAGGCCCCCTTTGCCGCGGTGATCTTGTTCCTGGCCGCGATCGCCAGCGCATTTTGGTATTTGCGTGTCGAAGAGGTCGAACGCGAACAGGAAGCCATCAAACGGGATGTGGAATACGCCCAGCAAAGACTGCGCTTGCGGCTGCTCGAGCGCCAAGAGCAGGTGATGAAACTGGCCCGCGACGTCTCCAACAACGAGCTCCGGGCCGAGCGGTTCAAGCAGCGTGCCGAAGCATTGGTGCAGCAGTACCCCGAGTTCATGGCCTTGACCTGGATCGATGACAAGCGACGGGTCGTGGCCCACCAGAGCATTTCCAGCATTTCCAGCAACCCGCTGTACCGAGCGGGCAGCGTGTTGAAATCGGGCGAGACAGAGAGCCTGTACGGTCTGGCCAAAGACCTGATGCAGCCCATCTACGGGCAAATCAGCCTGGAAGCTGAACGGGAAGTGCCCATCCCCGTCTTGCAACTGCACTCCCCTTTGAGCAACGGGCAAGGCAAATTCAACGGTGTGATCCTGGCGGAATACACCATGGAAGGCTTGCTCCGTTACGGCATTCCGACGGAAGTGTTGGCCAAGTACGCGGTGGCTTTGCTCGACGGCGACGGCCGGGTGTTGGCTGGCCAGTCGATCGCGTCACGCGCCCCCTTGTGGTCCTTGTTGCCCGTCAACGACAAGCCGCACAACGACTATGAAATCCCGGTGTCACCGGTCGGCAACGACCTGGTGTTGCGCGCACAGGCCTGGCGAACCTCGCAAGGCCTGGTGGGCAGCGGCCTGTTCTGGCTGGTGATGGTGCTCAGTTTGATGACCGCCTGGATGCTGATCGCCAACTGGCGACACACGCGCCGCCGGCTGCAGGCGCAAAAGGCCCTGGTGGCCGAAACCAACTTCCGTCGGGCCATGGAAAACTCCATGCTGACGGGCATGCGCGCTCTGGACATGCGTGGCCGGATCACCTACGTGAACCCGGGTTTTTGCCACATGACCGGCTGGAGCGAGTCGGATCTGGTGGGGGCGGTGGCGCCTTTTCCCTACTGGCCTGAACAGGACCGGGATGTGCTGATGCGCCGCCTGGAGGAAGAAATCAGCGGACAACACTCGGCCGGTGGCTTTCAGGTCCGGGTCAAACGGAAAAATGGCCAATTGTTTGAAGCCCGGATGTATGTCTCCCCGCTGATTGACGCGACCGGCAAGCAAACCGGCTGGATGACCTCGATGACCGACATCACCGAGCCCAACCGGATTCGTGAGCAGCTGGCCAGCTCGCACGAACGCTTCACCATCGTGCTGGAGGCCCTGGACGCTTCGGTCTCGGTCGCTCCACTGGGCAGCGAAGAGTTGCTGTTTGCCAACAAACTGTACCGGCTTTGGTTTGGGCAAGACACCGTGGGCCACCTGCGCCTGGTCCAGCGCGCCGGGGCCTACAGCGGCGAAACACGGTCGGACGATGTGGACGACATGGTCGGCCTGCCCACGGTGGGTTTGTCCAAGGCCGGCTCGGAAAACGCCGAAATCTTCATTCCCGAGCTGGGCAAATGGCTGGAGGTGCGTTCGCGCTACATCAACTGGGCCGATGGCCGACTGGCCCAGATGGTGATTGCCAGCGACATCACGCCCCGCCGCCAGGCCGAAGAGCTCGCAGCCCAACAGGCCGAACGCGCACAAACCGCCAGCCGCTTGATCACCATGGGCGAAATGGCCTCGAGCGTGGCCCATGAGCTGAACCAACCCCTCACCGCCATCAGCAATTACTGTAGCGGCATGGTCTCCCGCATCCAGTCCAAGCAAGTCAAGGAAGAGGATCTGCTCTGGGCCTTGGAAAAAACCGCCCACCAGGCCCAGCGTGCCGGGCAGATCATTTCGCGCATTCGCAGCTTCGTCAAACGCAGCGAACCCAACCGCGCCCTGTCCGATGTCTCGGTCATGGTCAGCGAATCCATGGAGTTGGCCGAGATCGAATTGCGCAGGCGCCATGTCCGCCTGACCCACCATGTGGCCGCCCGCTTGCCCCAGCTGTGGGTGGACCCGATCCTGATCGAACAGGTGCTGGTGAACCTGATGAAAAATGCCGCCGAATCGATCGACCATGCCCAGCGCCCGCCCGAAAAGCGCCAGGTCGAGCTGCGCATCGTTCCCAAACAGATGGACGATCAGACCGTGGTCGAATTCTCCGTCACCGACACCGGTGCCGGGCTGCCGTCCGATGCCATCGAACGTGTCTACGAGGCCTTTTTCTCGACCAAAGTGGAAGGCATGGGCATCGGCCTGAATTTGTGCCGCAGCATCGTCGAATCCCACCAGGGCAGGATCAAGGCCGAGAACCTCTACAATGCCGGCGAGGTCACAGGATGCCGGTTTTCCTTCTGGATACCGGTTCAATCGGGGTCACCACACCACAACCCACCGGGGTAAGCGCATGAGTTTGATACCAAAAAAAGGCACTGTGTATGTCGTGGACGACGACGAAGCGGTGCGAGATTCCTTGCAATGGTTGCTGGAAGGCAAGGATTACCGGGTTCGTTGCTTTGACAGCGCCGAGTCTTTCATCAGCCGTTACGACCCCCGCGAAGTGGCCTGCCTGATCGCCGATATCCGCATGGGGGGCATGAGCGGCATGGACCTGCAAGACAAACTGATCGAACGCCGCTCCCCTTTGCCGATCGTCTTCATCACCGGGCATGGCGATGTGCCCATGGCGGTGAACACCATGAAGAAAGGCGCCATGGACTTCATCCAGAAGCCGTTCAAGGAAGAGGAGTTGCTCCACCTGGTTGAACGCATGCTGGAAGAAGCCCGCGACTCCTTTGCCGACTACCAGCAAGCCGCCAGCCGGGATGCCCTGCTGTCCAAGCTCACCGGTCGCGAGGCCCAGGTCCTCGAACGCATTGTGGCCGGTCGCCTGAACAAGCAGATCGCCGACGATCTGGGCATCAGCATCAAAACCGTGGAGGCGCACCGGGCCAACATCATGGAAAAGCTCAATGCCAACACCGTGGCCGATCTGCTGAAGATCGCACTGGGACAAAACGCCAACAAGGTCTGACCCCCTGCCTTCCCTCCCAACGCCCGCATCTGCCGGGCGTTTCGTTTTTCATCCACCGATCTGTTGAACACACCCCATGAGCGCCCACATCATCGACGGCAATGCCCTGTCCCGACAATTGCGCACCGAAGTGGCCGCGCGCGTGCAGGCGCTCAAAGCCAAGGGCGTCACCCCGGGTCTGGCGGTGGTGCTGGTGGGCGACCACCCGGCCAGCCAGGTGTATGTCCGCAACAAGGTCAAGGCCTGTGAAGACACCGGCCTGCATTCGGTCCTGGAAAAATACGAGGCCAGCATGAGCGAGGCGACCCTGCTGGCCCGCGTGGCCGCCCTCAACCAGGACCCGTCGATCCACGGCATCCTGGTCCAACTGCCCTTGCCGGACCACATCGATGCGCACAAGGTGATCGAAGCCATCAGTCCCGCCAAGGATGTGGACGGTTTCCACATGGCCAGTGCCGGTGCCCTGATGACGGGCATGCCCGGTTTCTGGCCTTGCACGCCGTATGGGTGCATGAAAATGCTGGAGAGCATCGGCTACGAGCTGCGTGGCAAGCACGCGGTGGTGATTGGCAGGAGCAACATCGTGGGCAAACCGATGGCCCTGATGCTCTTGCAAAAGAACGCCACCGTCACCATCTGCCACAGTGCCACCGCGGACCTGAAAGCCATGACCTTGCAGGCCGATGTGATCGTGGCCGCTGTGGGCAAACGCGGTGTCCTGACGGCCGACATGATCAAACCCGGGGCCGTGGTGCTCGACGTCGGCATGAACCGCAACGACCAAGGCAAATTGTGTGGCGATGTCGATTTTGCGGGTGTTCAGCAGGTGGCCAGCCACATCACGCCCGTGCCCGGAGGCGTGGGCCCGATGACCATCACCATGCTCTTGGTCAACACCCTTGAAGCGGCCGAACGCGCCTCCAACTGAAGAAGTCCTCGGACCGTTCTATCCTTCGCCCTGGGGATGGCCCCATTGTTTACAAGCGACACCTGCCATGAACAACCCTTTGCTCGACTCCGCCGGTTTGCCCCTGTTTGACCAGATTGCCCCCCAGCATGTGGCGCCGGCCATGGACGTGTTGTTGAGCTCTGCCGAACAAGCTCTGGAGAAGGTCACGGCCGCCGATTTCCCGGCCGAATGGACCGCCATCGCCCAAACCCTGGATGTGGCCACCGAACGCCTGGGACTGGCCTGGGGCGCTGTCAGCCACCTCAACAGCGTGGCCGACACCCCCGAACTGCGTGAAGCCTACAACGCCGCCCTGCCCCGCGTGACCGAGTTCTGGACGCGTCTGGGCAGCAACGAGCGCCTGTATGCGAAATACAAGGCCATCGACCCGGCTAGCCTCAACACCGAGCAGAAACAGGCCCACCACCATGCCCTGCGCGGATTTGTGCTGGGCGGTGCGGAATTGCAAGGAGCAGCAAAGCAGCGCTACGCCGCCATCCAGGAAAGGCTGGCCGAAATCACACAAAAATTCAGCGAGAACACCCTGGATGCCACCGACAGCTTTGCCCTTTATGTGAGCGAAGCGCAGCTGCAGGGCGTCCCCGCAGACGTGGTCCAGGCCACCCGCAACGCCGCCCAAAAAGAAGGCAAAGAGGGGCATCGCCTGAGCCTGAAAATGCCGGTCTACCTGCCCGTGATGCAGTTTGCGAGCGATGGCGCTTTGCGCGAGCAACTCTACAAGGCCTATGTCACCCGCGCCTCGGACCAGGCCCCCGAGAACGCCAGACATTTCGACAACACCCCCTTGATCCAGGAGATTTTGGCCTTGCGCCAGGAAGAAGCCCGGCTGCTGGGCTTTGACAACTACGCCCAGGTGTCGGTGGTGCCCAAAATGGCCGAATCGCCGGAAAAGGTCATCGCCTTTTTGCGCGATCTGGCGGCCAAAGCCCGACCCTTTGCCGAAAAAGACCTGGCCGATCTCCGCGAATTCGCCGCCAACAGCTTGGGCATCAGCGGGCCATTGAACGCTTGGGATGTGCCCTACCTGAGCGAAAAGCTCAAGGAAGCGCGTTACAGCTTCAGCGAACAGGAGGTCAAACAGTACTTCACCGCCCCCAAAGTGCTGGCCGGCCTGTTCAAGATCATCGAAACCCTGTTCGAAGTCAGCATACGGGCGGACCAAGCCCCCGTCTGGCACCCTGCCGTGGCCTTTTACCGCATCGAACGCCATGGCCAACTGGTCGGCCAGTTTTACCTGGACCCGCCCGCACGCGCGGGCAAGCGCGGGGGTGCCTGGATGGACGATGTGCGCGGTCGCTGGCTGCGCCCCGACACGGGTCGGCTGCAAACACCTGTGGCGCACCTGGTGTGCAACTTTGCCGAGGGCGTGAACGGTCAGCCTCCCTTGCTGACGCACGACGATGTGATCACCCTGTTCCATGAGTTTGGCCATGGACTGCACCACATGCTCACCCAGGTGAATGAGCGCGATGTGTCGGGCATCAGCGGCGTGGAATGGGATGCGGTCGAACTGCCCAGCCAGTTCATGGAAAACTTCTGCTGGGAATGGTCGGTGCTGCGCCACATGACGTCCCATGTGGAATCCGGTGAGCCGCTGCCACGCGCCTTGTTTGACAAGATGCTGGCCGCGAAAAATTTCCAAAGCGGTCTGCAAACTTTGCGCCAGATTGAATTTGCCTTGTTCGACATGCGCTTGCATGCGGAACACGACCCGGCACAAGACATCATGCCCCTGTTGCAGCAGGTGCGCGATGAAGTGGCCGTGCTGCAAGCGCCGGCCTTCAACCGCATGGCCCACACCTTCAGCCACATTTTCGCTGGCGGCTATGCCGCTGGCTATTACAGCTACAAGTGGGCCGAAGTGCTGAGTGCTGACGCCTATGCCGCGTTTGAAGAGACCGCCTCAGAAGATGGCAGCCCCAGCGTGGAGACCGGACGCTTGTACCGTCAAACCATTTTGGAAGCCGGTGGCAGCAGGCCTGCGCTCGAATCGTTCAAAGCTTTCCGTGGCCGCGAGCCCACACTGGATGCGCTGTTGCGGCACCAGGGCATGGTCGCGGCCTGAGCCTCGGGCCCACCGATCGCCCGGCAGCCACAGCGCCTGCGCACCGGCCCGCGGTCAGTGGGCCTTGTAGCCCATGCGAAATCCGCCCCAGTGCTGGCCATTGACCCTGATGGGCACGGACAGATCGTGCATGATTTCGCCCGTGTCGCGCTTGTAGGTTTGCAACAACACGGTTTGGGTGTGTGAACCGCAACGGCTGCCCGTGCGGTCGCTGAAGATGCGCTTGCTTCTGCTGTTGACCAGGTCCACCTCGTAACGTCCCGTCAAAGGGTGTGCAAATTTGGCGTTGTGTGTGGGCACATAACCGCGCTTGTTGGTGCAGATGGCAAAAATCAGCTCGGGTGCGGAATGCAGGACTTTTTCCTGAATGGCCGGCAAGACCCTGTCGGTGAAATCGTCAAAGCGCGAACCGAATTTTTGCGGATGGGTGTTGGGAATGGGGGGGTGGTCCTCGCTGAGCAGATCCGCTTCGTGGATGCTGCCTTGCGCGATGGCTTTCTCAAAGACCTCTTGCACCGCATCGGCGGCTTGCCGGGCCAGCACAAACATCCTGCGGTGGATGGTCTGAAGGTTCAACTGGATCAGCTTTTCGTAAAAGCCTTCGCTCAGTTCGGTCAGATCCAGTGTCTGCTGTTCCTGCGATTCAATGCGCAAACCAAAATTGGCCAATTCGTCCTGGATTTCGCCCAGGTAGTCCGAGATTTTGGTCACCTCATCGGCCGACTCGCTGGAGGTGTGGACAATGCCGTTCATCTGTTCCGACAGCACACTGGATGAATTCAGGATGCCGGACAGGCGTTGGCCAACTTGCTCGATCTTGGCCACGTTGGACTGCACATCGTTGACCAACTCGTTCATGCTGCTGACCGCCTGGTGGGTTTGCCCCATGATCCCGCTCACGCTGGCATCGATTTCCTGGGTCGCTTCAAAGGTTTTTTCCGCCAATTTGCGCACTTCGTCCGACACCACGGCAAAACCTCGGCCGTGTTCACCGGCGCGGGCCGCTTCAATCGCCGCATTCAGGGACAACAGGTTGATCTTGTTGGCGATGTCACGGATGAGCTGAACAATGTGCTCGATCTTTTTCGAGCCGGCCTGCAGGCCTGTGATCGACGAGGACACGGTTTGGGTGCGCGAGCCCATTTGTCGCATGGACTCGATGGTTTGGCTCAGCTCCATCTGACCAAATTCGGAGTTTTCTCTGGACTGTTGCGCCAATTGGGCCACCGAAGCCGCATCGGCACTGACCCGGCTCGAATTGTGCGAGAGCGATCGGGACGAATCGGAAATTTCGGCCCCCCGCATGGCCAGGGCCTTCATTTTCTGATTGGTGCTGTTGGCCTGCCAAGACAGATCCGCCAAGGTGATGGCACTTTGTTCGACCACCAAGGTCATCTCGTGCACGATCTTGAGCAAATTCAGGTGGCCATAGGTCATTTTCTGAAGCACAGGCCCCAGCAGCGGGTCATCGCGCCACATGGACAGGGACGATGGCCCGTCGCTTGCCGTGTCGTGCACATCGTTGAACATGCGCTCGATGAAATGGTGCATTTCTCCCACCATGGCCGACACATGGTTCAAGCCGGCATGGACTGTGGCCAGCATGTGTTCAGGTCCGCTTTGGGGGATGTCGGAGCCCTGGCGCTCGGCCGTCGGGCTGTGCGGCCATTGGCCGCGTTGCAACCTGGCCATGCTGTCGGCCACCTGGGCCAAGGTGGCTTGTTGTTGCAGAACATGGGCATCCAAGGCGCGTGCGATGTCCGCCAATTCGGCGGGCAAATCTTGCTGCAAGCTTGGCAAGTTCCCAGAGGGGTGTTGCAACTGCTGGGCTGCCGATTGGACACGCGCCAAACCGTCCACCACAGGGCGCACGGTCCACCAGGCCGACAGCGCCATCACCACCAAGGCCAGGCCTGTGCTGCCCAGCATCAGTCCCATGTTGTCCGCTGGCGCGTTGTCGGAGCTCAGGACATGGATGCCCACCAGGCCCAGGCCGGTGAGCAAGACCCCCGCCATGCAAGCCAAAAATAAGAACCGTTTTTGAATGGAACCCAGCACAGCAAGTCCTGACAACATCTGAAAAAACCGCTTCATCGCCTGACAGCCAACAAGGCGGCTTGCTGAAGACAAAAAAAAGCACCGGGCGCAGAGCCAGGTGCTTTGTATTCCTACCCATTTGGTAGGCGCGACTAGATTCGAACTAGCGACCCCCACCATGTCAAGGTGGTGCTCTAACCAACTGAGCTACGCGCCTGCTAAGCGCAGAAGTATACCAGCATTTGCGCTGCATTCCTTCCGGATGTCACATCGCATGTGCGCTGGTCATCGCCGTTTGGCCGCCCTCACCCCTTTGACGCCACGCACAGTGCCCAGAACTTTGCTCAGGCTGACCGCGTCGGCAATTTCGACCGTGAAGGTCATCCAGGCCGTGCCTTTGACGGATTGGGTTTGCACGCCGATCACATTCATCTTTTCCTTGGCAAACACCTCGGAAATGTCACGCAACAGCCCTTGGCGGTCAAAAGCCTCCACAGAGACGTCGACCGGATAGACCGAAGCTTGGGGGCCTTTGTGCTC
>JAIXXW010000263.1 GCA_027490555.1 Comamonadaceae bacterium
CCATCTTGCCCACGGTCCCGCCCCGGGGCAACATCCTGGACCGCAACGGCGTGGTGCTGGCCAACAACTATTCCGCTTACACCCTGGAGATCACGCCCTCCCGGGTGAAGGACCTGGAATCCACCATCGACGCGCTGGCCGAGCTGGTGGACATCCAGCCCAAAGACCGACGCCGCTTCAAGCGTTTGCGCGAAGAGTCCAAAAGCTTTGACTCGCTGCCGATCCGCAACCGCCTGAGCGACGAGGAAGTCGCCCGCTTCAGTGCCCAGAGTTACCGGTTTCCCGGGGTGGAAATCAAGGCCCGGCTGTTCCGGCAGTACCCCTATGGCGAGCTGGCCAGCCATGTGATTGGCTACATCGGGCGCATCAACCAGCGCGACAAAGACCTGCTGGAAGAAAACGACGAGATCGCCAACTACCGGGGCACCGAGTACATCGGCAAGCTCGGCGTCGAGCAGCGCTACGAACGCGAGTTGCACGGCATCACGGGCGTCAACCAGGTGGAGACCTCTGCGGGCGGGCGCGCCATCCGCAGCCTGTCGAGCCGGCCGGCCACACCCGGTCAGAACGTGGTCCTGTCCATCGACATCCAGCTGCAGAAAATGGCCGAAGACTTGTTCGGCAACCGCCGGGGGGCCCTGGTGGCGCTGGACCCGCGCAACGGCGAAGTGCTGGCCTTTGTGAGCAAGCCCACTTTCGACCCCAATTGGTTCGTCGACGGCATCGATGCCGAAAACTGGCAAACGCTCAACAGCTCCATCGACAAGCCCCTGCTCAACCGCGCCTTGCGCGGCACCTACCCGCCGGGCTCCACCTACAAGCCCTTCATGGCCCTGGCCGCCTTGTCCAGCGGCAAACGCACGGCCAGCGCCATCACCTTGGACTCGGGTTCATGGACTTTTGGTGGCCACACCTTCCGCAGCCACGGCGACCACGGCCTGGGGGCGGTGGACATGGTCCGCTCCATCGTCGCCTCCAGCAATGTGTATTACTACGCGCTGGCCAACGACATGGGGGTGGACGCCATCCATGACTTCATGAAGCCCTTGTGGTTTGGCCAGCTCACGGGCATCGACCTGCCCGGCGAAGTGCGCGGCATCCTGCCCAGCACCGAATGGAAACGCCACTACTTCAAAAAGCCAGAGCAAAAAAAATGGTTTGCCGGCGAGACCATCTCGCTGGGCATTGGCCAGGGCTACAACACCTTCACCATGCTGCAACTGGCCTCGGCCACGGCCACCCTGGCCAACCGGGGGGTCCAGTACAGACCGCGCGTGGTCAGCGCCACACAGGACGCACTGACCCACGCCCAAGTGCCCGTGGGCACGCCTGCGCCGCTGGACCTGGGCTACAAGCCGGAACACCTGGAGGTGGTGCACAAAGGCCTGGTGGGGGTGGTGACCTCGGGCACCTCGGCGCGGGTGTTTGCCGGAGCGGGCTACACCAGCGCGGGCAAAACCGGCACGGCGCAGGCGGTCACCATCGGCCAAAAAGAAAAATACGATGCGGCCAAACTCTCCGAATACCAGCGTGACCACTCCTTGTACATGGCCTATGCACCCGCCGAATCGCCCACGATCGCGGTGGCCGTGGTGGTCGAGAACGCGGGCTTTGGCGCCGCCTCGGCGGCGCCGATTGCGCGGCGTGTGTTTGACTACTGGATCTTGGGGCAATACCCCAGCGAAGAAGACATCGCCGCCACGCAAAAGGGGCAGTCCTCCAGCCCGATCGGCAGACCCCGGCCCAAGGCCCAGGCGCCATTGCTCAGCCCCAAGCTGCTGGCAACGGGTGAGCCGGCCAATCCCCTCCCGCGCTGAGCCGCAGCACGCTCAGCTGGCGTACACGGTGTCCAGGCTGGCAAAGCCTTTGACTTCAATCGGGTTGCCAAAGGGGTCCATGAAGAACATGGTCCACTGCTCGCCCGGCTGACCGGCAAAACGCAGATGCGGCGGCACCACAAAGGGCAGCTGCGCGGCCTGCAAACGATCCGCCAATGCCTGCCAGTCCCGTTGCTGCAGCACCAGGCCAAAGTGCGGCATGGGCACCCGGTGTTCGCCCACATGGCCCGTCAGCGTGGTCTTGAAAGGCTCGCCCAGGTGCAGGGAAATCTGGTGCGAGAAAAAATCAAAATCCACCCAGGTGTCGGTGGAGCGGCCCTCCTGGCAACCCAGCACACCGCCATAAAAACGGCGGGCCTGGTCCAGATCGGTGACATGGAATGCGAGGTGAAAAAGGCTTTGCATGCGGCCAAGCATAGCAGCGCCTGTCGCCCCTTGGCATGGGTGAAAACCGCGATCTGCAGGCGCCTGCGGCTCAAGGTTCAGCGCTTGGACTCTTTGAGGGTCTGGCAGCCGATGCAGCGTTTGGCAGTGGGGTAGGCGTTCAGCCGGTCCGCCGCAATGGTCTGGCCGCAATCGGTGCAGGTGCCGTAGCGGCCCAGCGCGATCCGCTCCAGCGCCGCCTGGATGTCGCCCAACTCGGCGGTTTCGTGCTCGTTCATGGCGAACTCGTCATCGCGCTCGGAGATGGCCTGGGCCCGGTTCTCGAAAGCCCGCACATCGTGCTCGGCCGCCATGTCCACCCGCGAGACCAGCCCCCCGCGCTGCTGGGCGATGCGGGACAACAATTGGGTGCGCTCCTGGACCAGGCGCTCTCGGTAGGGGGCGGTGGAGGTGTTCATGGGTGCATCCTGAACCGCTTGCCGCCCCTCCAACTTGCGGCAGATCAACAGTCTGTGCCGGGCTAGCCCGGCCGGGTGGCGCTCACTTGGCCCGCATGCGGGCCATCATCTTTTCCATATTGGCTTTGCGGTCCGCATTGACGGTCTGCATGTGCGGGCGCTCGCCCATCATTTTCAGGTAGTCCCGCACCGGCAAATCGGCCAGGAAGTCTTTGCCGTACACCACCTTGGTGGCGCCGGACACCAAAGGCAAGTGGGTCACCGCAGCGCAGTCGGCCAGGGTGAAGGCGTCGCCCGCCACAAAGGGCGAGAATTTCGCCAACTTGGCAAAAGCGGCCACGCTTTTCTCCAGCTGGGCGCCGGTTTTTTCTTTCACCGAGTCGCTAACCTTGGCGCCAAAAAAGGCTTCGGGGTACAAATTGCGCGCAACCAACTCCAGGTGCAGGTCCAGAAACAGGGCCAATTCGCGCACCTTGGCGGCGGCAAAGGGATCGGCCGGGAGCAAGGGGTTTTGCGGGTACTTGTGCTCGATGTATTCCAGGATCACTGCCGACTCGCACATCGCGCCATCGGGTGTCTTGAGGTAGGGGACTTTGCCCAGCGGACTGGCCGCTGGATCGGTTTCACCCACCCAGGCCAGCTCTTCGGTGAAGGCCACGCCTTTTTCCAGCAGCGCCAGTTTGACCTTGTTGTGGTAATTGCTGGCCGCAAAGCCGCACAGTGTGAGCATGGGGATCTCCAAAAAATGACAAGTGCCCACAGCTTAACCAAAGCCCCAGCGGTGTGCGGTCACGCAGTTGACGGCTGGCTGTGTCGCACCGATGGCCACCTTTTGGCCCTGTCGGATGGGGCTGGCGGCGCCTGGTCAATGGCGCAGGCGTGGCAGCGGTTTTGCAGCCAATGCCATAATCACGCCCCATGTCCCCCCTGCAATCCCTGCGCAATGCCCACTGCCTTGGCCGCCTCGTGCTGGTCTGGCTGGCCTTGTTCTTGGGGGCGGCAGTGGCCTCGCCGCTGCTCCAGTCCGAAGGCGTGCAGCTGGTGTGCACCGAGGCGGGCAGCGTCAAGCTGGTTCAGCTCGATGCCGATGGACAAGAGGCCGAAGGCAGCCAGCACGGCTTGCACTGCCCCTGGTGTTTGCCCGTAGCGGCACCCCCTCCGGTGCAGTCGCCAGCGCAGGTCCATGTCGGGCTTTCTCATGCGCTGACCCCCATCGAGCAGGCCCGGCTGGCCTCGCTCATCGGTCTGCCCTGGCAGGCCCGCGCTCCCCCTTCTTTGTCCTGATCTCGGCGGCTGTTTGACGGCTGGTTGCGGCGTCTGCGCATGCCCCGTTTCATTTGTCCGCGTGCCCTTGGCGCTGACCGCCAGCGCCACCAGGTTTGTGTCCCCTTGTTCATTGTTCATTTAGAGTTCGCCATGCAACGCCTTGTTGTTCCGTTTGCCGTCCTGTTGTCGGCTTTGTTCGCCCCCGTCCTGGCCCAAGCGCAGGTGACCGTGAAAGACGCCTGGGTGCGTGCCACCGTGGCCCAGCAAAAAGCCACCGGGGCCTTCATGCAGCTGCAATCGGTGCAGGACGCCAAACTGGTCGCGGCGCAATCGCCCGTGGCCGGTGTGGTCGAGGTGCATGAAATGGCCATGGAAGGC
>JAIXXW010000305.1 GCA_027490555.1 Comamonadaceae bacterium
GTGCGCCCGGCCAGCCGCCCCTTCAGCGCCACCGGCGGCCTGAAATTGCTCCAGGGCAATCTGGGCCGCAGCGTCATCAAAATCTCTGCCGTGCCCGAAGCCTGCCATGTGGTCGAAGCACCGGCACGGGTGTTCAACAACCAAGAGGACTTGCTCGCGGCCTTCCAGACCGGCGCGCTGGAAAAGCTGTGCCGTGAGCACCCGTCAGGCGGATTGGTCTGCGTGGTGCGCTGGCAAGGCCCGCAGGCCAATGGCATCCCCGAGCTGCACAAACTCACGCCGCCGCTGGCGGTGCTGCAAGGCAAGGGCTTGCAGGTGGCGCTGGTGACCGACGGCCGCATGAGCGGCGCCTCCGGCAAAGTGCCGGCCGCGATCCATGTCTCGCCCGAGGCCGCCGCCGGTGGCCCGCTGGCCAAGGTGCAAGATGGTGACCTGATCCGTCTCGATGGCGTGGCGGGTACCCTCAACGTGCTGGTGAGCGAGGCCGAATGGGCGGCCCGCCCGCTGAGTGCGATGCCCGATGCCCTGCGCGCCGCCAATGGCGTGGGCATGGGCCGTGAACTGTTTGCCCACATGCGCCGCAACGCGCTCCCAGCCGAAGAAGGAGCCTGCACATGGCTGTGACACCCAACACCCGTTTCACGGCCCTGCAAGTGATGCAGGACGCCCCGGTGATCCCCGTGATCGTGCTCACCGATGTGGCCCATGCCGTGCCCATGGCCCGCGCCCTGGTGGCCGGCGGCATCCGCATGCTCGAGGTCACCCTGCGCACCCCGCAGGCGCTGGCCTGTATGCAGGCCATTGCCCAAGAGGTGCCTGAGGCAGTCGTCGGTGCGGGCACCGTGCGCAGCCCGCAGGACGCGGCCGCTGCCGCCAAAGCCGGTGCGCAGTTTGCGGTCAGCCCCGGCTACACCCGCGCGGTGGGGCAGGCTTGCCGTGACCAGGGTTTGTCGCTCTTGCCGGGTGTGGCCACCGGCAGCGAAATCATGATGGCCCAGGAAGACGGTTACACCGAACTCAAATTCTTCCCGGCCATGCAGGCGGGGGGGGCGGCCATGCTCAAGGCCTGGAGCGGCCCGTTTTGGGATGTGCAGTTCTGCCCCACGGGCGGTGTGACGCCGGGCAATGCCCTGGACTTTTTGCGTCTGCCGAATGTGGCTTGCGTGGGCGGCTCGTGGCTGGTGCCCGCCGATGCGCTGGCCCAGGGCGACTGGGCGCGCATCGAAGCGCTGGCGCGCGAGGCGAGTCAGTTGCCGCGCTGATCAGCGCACCGCCCAACCGCCCGACATCGGGAACACCTGCCCGACAAAGCAGCTGGCCGCTTCGCTGCACAGGTAGGCCACAAAGCGGGCGTCCTCTTCGGCCTTGACCAGGCGGCCCAGCGGCACTTCGCGTTGCAGACGTTCCTGAAAACGCGGGTTGGCCTGGACCTCGGGCGGGAAGTAGGTGGGGTTGTCGACAAAGTTTTGCGCCACCGCATTGAGCTGGATGTGGTCGGGGGCCAGCTCCACGCCCGCCGCCTGCACATAGGCCAGCTGCGCGCCGCGCGCCGCGCTGTAACTGGCCGCGCGCTTCATGCCGCGCAGGGCCGAGGCGCTGCCCATCACCACGATCTTGCCGCCGCCCCGGGCCTTCATGCCGGGCACCACCGCCCGCACCAGACGCGGCAGAGGGTCGACCATCACCTCGAACACCTGTCGCCATTCGGCCTCGTCGATCTGGGTGACGGGGGAGGACGGTGCTGGCAGGGCCAGGTTGATCACCAGCGCATCGAGCGGCCCGGCCGCCGCGATCACCGTCTGCGCGTCCTCCGGTTGAGTCAGCAGGCGCGCGTCGGCGATCACCTCGGCGCCGCAGGCGCGCAGCTCATGGCACAGCGCCGGGCCCATGAAGTCCTGGGCCTGGGTCACCAGGATGCGTTGCCCTGTCAGGTCGATCATGTGTTTGCTCCCTGGGCTCAGCGCAAACCCTGACCGTCAGCGTACTCGGCGCGCTGGATCAGCTCGACCTTGTAGCCATCGGGGTCGGTCACGAAGGCGATCACGGTGGTGCCGCCTTTGACGGGACCGGCCTCGCGCGTGACCTGGCCACCCGCGGCCTTGATCTTTGCGCAGGCGGCATAGGCATCGGGCACGCCCAGGGCGATGTGGCCATAGGCCGTGCCCATCTCGTAGCGCTCCACGCCCCAGTTGTAGGTCAGCTCGAGCTCGGCATGCTCGGGGTTGTTGCCGTAACCGACAAAGGCCAGCGTGTACTTGTACTCGGGGTTTTCCGAGGTGCGCAGCAGTTGCATGCCCAGCACCTGGGTGTAGAAGTCGATCGAGCGCTGCAGGTTGCCCACGCGCAGCATGGTGTGAAGGAGTCGCATGACAGAGGTTCCAGGGTTTGAATGTCAGGGGAAGGTCCGATCCGGCCCGCTCAAGGGTCAGACCGGCACGGTGTAGTTGAGCGCCATGCGGCCGCCGTCGACGGTGACGATTTCGCCGGTGATATAGCTGGCCGCGTCGCTGGCCAAAAAGGCCACCACCTTGGCCACTTCGTCGGGCTCGCCCAGGCGCTTCATGGGCGTGCGCATCATGATTTTCTTTTGGGCTTCCTCGCTGGTCAGCACCGCCTGCCGGGCCAGTTCGGTGGCGATCGTGCCCGGCGCCACCGCGTTCACCCGGATGCCAAAGTCGGCCAGTGCCAGGGCCATGGCCCGCGTCAGCTGGTTGATGCCGCCCTTGCTCACGTTGTAGCTGGCAATGCTGGGAATGGCCAGCACCGCATTGACCGAGCTCATGTTCACAATCGAGCCGCCGCCGGTGCTTTTCATGGCGCGGGCGGCGGCCTGGCCCATCAGGAACGAGCCTTTGATGTTCACGTTGATGACGGCGTCGAAGTCTTCTTCGGTGACGTCCAGAAAATCGGCCGCCCGGAAGATGCCGGCGTTGTTGACCAGCACGTCGATGCGGCCAAAGGCCTGCAGCACATGGTCGACCAGCGCATCGACATCGGCCTTGCGCGAAACGTCGCAGGCCATGAAGCCGGCGCTGTGGCCTGCGTTGCGCAGTTCGGCGGCCACAGTCGCGCCGCGCTCGCTGTTCACATCGGCCAGCACCACATGGGCTTGTTCGCTGGCAAAGCGGCGGGCGCAGGCCTCGCCGATGCCGTTGGCCGCCCCGGTGACGACCACGACACGGCCTTGCAGGCCAAAAGAAAGGGCGGGGGAGGTGGGCATGGAGGTCTCCTGAATGGCGGTTGGGTGTGGCACACCCGCGATGCTGCCACAAGGGCGCTGCCTTGGCAGCTGGCGGGTGTCCCGTGGGGGGCAAGGGTTTTGCGGGGGGCTGGGCGCGCCCGCTGCGGTGGCCGCTGGGGATCGCGTACCATGGCACCCACGCATGTGGCCCGGTCAAGGGTTTATCCAAGGAGAGCGCGATGTTCAGTCATGTGATGGTGGGTGTGAAAGACCTGCAAGCTTCGAAAAAGTTTTACGACGCCGTTTTGGGCGCCTTGGGCATCGCCCCAGGGGTGGCCAACAACCAGCGCTATTTTTACCGCAGCCCCACGGGCACCTTTGGCATCACCACCCCCATCAATGGCGAACCGGCCACGGTGGGCAATGGCGGCACGATTGGCTTCAAGGCGGTATCGACCGAACAGGCCGATGCCTTCCACGCCGCAGGCCTGGCCCATGGCGGCACCACCTGCGAGGACCCGCCCGGCTGGCGCCAAGGCGCTGCCGGCCAGCTCTACCTGGCCTATCTGCGCGACCCCGACGGTCACAAAATCTGTGTCTTGCACCGCCCTGCCTGAGCAAGCCGCTGTGCTCACCGGCGCGGACATGTCCCCAGGGGCCAGCCCTCACGCGGTCAAGGTCTCGCGCACCATCGAGCGCCTGGTCAAAGGCCAGGCCACCTCGGACGGTGCCGGGGTCAAGCTCAGCCGCATCCTCACGCAGGACCTGCAGCACCGGCTCGACCCGTTTTTGATGCTGGACGCTTTTGGCAGCGACCAGCCGGACGATTACATCGCTGGCTTTCCGGACCACCCGCACCGGGGTTTTGAGACCGTGACCTACATGATCGCCGGGCGCATGCTGCACCGCGACAGCGCGGGCCACGAGGGCCTTTTGCAAAACGGCGGCGTGCAGTGGATGACCGCCGGCCGGGGTGTGATCCATTCTGAAATTCCGCAGCAGGCCGATGGCGTGATGGAGGGCTTTCAGCTGTGGCTGAACCTGCACAGCACCGAGAAAATGAACCCGCCCTGGTACCGCGATTTTCAAAATGA
>JAIXXW010000328.1 GCA_027490555.1 Comamonadaceae bacterium
ACCGGCGGCAGCCGCGTGCAAATGCCCGACGGCTCGGTCATGAAGGCCAAAGAGCTGTCTGGCAAGAACGGCATCCTGTTCCGCCGCGACTCGCAATCGGGCGCCTTGCACGCCATCCCGCGCAACAAGAGCTGGGGCGAGTTGAACGCCGAGTTGCACAAGAACTGACGGGGGTTCTGGTCCCCCAGGGCCGGCCGCCTCAGGCCTGGTCCATCGCCCGCACCTGCTCGCCGCCCGCCACCGAGTAGCGCATGGCCACCTTGCGGCTGGCCTGGAACTGCTCGAGGGTTTCGCCACGGAAAGCGGCATACACCTCGGGGTTGGACACGCCGAGCACCGCCGCCATTTTTTCGAGCACGAAAAAAATCACGCCGCGTCGGACCATCTCGATCCACTGGCGCCCCTGGATCAGGTCTATTTCTTCCTGGCTCAGACCATGCTCGCGGGCCAGGGCGTCGAAGTCGCTGAGAAATCGGGCACGGTGATCCGGTTGCACCAGGTCGTGCAAAAAGCGGTTGATGCGCAAATTGGCATGGCTGCGGGCGTGGGTGAAGGGGTAGGTGCCTGACAAGGCCCCCGCGCCTTCGAGTTCATGACCGATGTGCTGGCGGTGTGCGGCCAGCGCTGCGGCATCGGGCGGGCCGCCCAGGTCCTCCAGCACCAGCGTGGCGATGTTGGTCATGGACGGTGCATAGGTCTGTTGGTGCACCCGATGCACCCGCTCGGACAGTGCACCGCGCATGATCAGCCACATGACGACTTCGGCGCCTTCCATGCCCCCCTTGAGCGCGTAGTCGGCGATGCGCATGTTCACCAGCTGCTCGGGCGCGTTGTGCAGCAGGTCTAAAAACGTTTGGTCCCAGGCTTCATTCAAAAAGCCTGCGCGCTCGCCATGCACCTGGTGCGACAGACCACCGGTGGCCATGATCGCCACGTTCAGGTCTTCGGGGTAGCTCTCGATGGCGCGGCGCAGCGCCTGGCCCAGCTTCCACATGCGCCTGGCGCTGGGCAGCGGCAGCTGCAGCACACCCACTTGCAGTGGCACCACCTGGCCCGGCCAGGGGCCGTGCTCGTCGCCCAGCATGGACAGCGGCGACAAGAAGCCATGGTCCACCGGCTTGCCCTGGAAGAAGGACATGTCGAACTCGTCGGCCACCAGCGACATGCCGATGTGTTGCGACAAGCCCAGGTGCCCCATGGCGGGCGCCACCTCGCGCGGCCCACCACCTTCGTCGGCGGCCGCATAGCGGTCATCGATGCCCAGCACAAAGGCCGAGTAATGGTCCAGAAAAAAAGAGGTGATGTGGTCGTTGTAAATCAAGAAGATCACGTCGATCTGCTTGGCCTGCACCCAGGCACGGATCTTATCGAAGCCGTCAAATATCGGTTTCCAGGCCGGGTCCTTGTGCTTGCCGGTGTCCTTGGCAAAACCGATGGTGGGCGAATGCGAGGCACCAATGCCCCCGACGATGCGCGCCATGTCCGTTTTCCCTTTTCTACCGCTTCAATCCAGCGCCGCTTTGGTCTTTTGAATGACCTGCGCGAATCGACTGGATTCGGCTTTGATGTGTTGTGCAAATTGTTCGCGGGTCGCCGTGAAGGGTTCGTAGCCAAAGCTCAAGAATTTTTCGCGCATGTCCGGCTCGGCTAGCGCTTTTTCAATGTCACGCTGGATCTTGTCAGCGACCGCCTTGGGCAGGCCGGGCGGGGCGGCCAGGGTCGTCCAGCCACTGACTTCAAAATCCTTGGGGCCACCCGACTCGGCGAAGGTCGGGACATCCGGGAAGGCGGTCAGGCGTTTAGGCGCGGCCACGGCCAAAAAGCGGATGCGCCCCGCGCGCTGCAAAGCACCCGCCGTGGCATTGCTGCCGAGTGCGAAACTCAAATCGCCTGTGGCCACCGAGGTGTACAGCTGGGACGTTTCCTTGAAAATCACATGCTGCATGTCCGTGCCGGTGGCAATTTCAAGCCGCGCCGTCCCCAAATGGACCGGATTGCCCACCGACCATGAGCCGTAGTTGAGCTTGCCGGGATGGGCCTTGGCGTCTGCGATCAGGTCGGCCATGGTCTGGTATTTGCTGTTGACCGCCACGGTGGTGAAGAAAAATGCTTTGAAGAGCGGTGTCAAAGGCTCAAAGTCTTTCACCGGGTCGTAGGGCAGCTTCTTGAACAGGTGCGGGTAAGCGGTCAGGTGCACATTGTCCAGTTGCAGCAGCTCGTGCCCATCGGTCGCACCCCGCTTGAAGGCGTCGATGGCGATGAAGCCATTGCCACCCGGGCGGTTTTCCACCGTGACCGGCTGGCCCCAGCTCTTGGACAGTTTGTCGGCAATCAGACGGGCCACGCCCTCGGGGCCACTGCCCACCGGGAAGGGGGTGATGATGCGCACGGGCTTGGTGGGGAAAGTCTGCGCCCCGGCGGACAGGGCCAGACCGAGGGTCAAGGTGGTGAGGATGCGTTTGAGCATGGTTGTCTCCTGTGGTGGATGCGTGTCAATTCGCCAGGGGCGACTGGGAGACGATTTTGGAAAGTCCAGACGGGCCTGCACAGATGCTGTGATCGCGGGCGCGATAACATGGCGTTATCACCACACCGGGTTTGTGCCATGAAACTCCACGCCCTGCAGGCCTTGGTGGCCGCCATCGAAGAAGGCAGTTTGCGCGCTGCCGCACGCCGCATGGGCGTGTCACAACCGGCCTTGACCAAGCTGGTGCGCGAGCTCGAAATCGAGCTGGCCGCCCCCTTGCTCGAGCGTCACTCACAGGGCGTGCGCCCGACGGCGCAAGGCCAGGTGCTGTTTGAGCATGCGGTCAAGGTGGCGCGCGAGCTGGCCAGCGCCACCGACCAGATCCAGCAGCTGGGCGGGCAGATGCGGGGCGAACTGAACGTCGCTGCGGTGCCGGTGGCCATGATGCTGCTGATTCCGGACACGCTGCGCACCTACAGCCGGGCCTTCCCGGACATCCGGCTGCGGGTGAGCGAAGAGCTGTTTGTGGAACAGCTGCAAAAACTGCGCAACGGCCAGGTGGACCTGGTGGTGGGGGGCATCCCGGACGGGCTGCCCAGCGGGGAGTTCATCGCCGAACCACTGATGGACACGCGCATGGTGGTGGTGGCCAGGCGCGGCAGCCGGCATGCACAGGCACGCCAACTGGCCGAGCTGTCGCACGCACACTGGATCTACACCGGCACATCGGTGCAAACCGGCTACGCCAGCCGCCTGTTCGAATCACACGGCATGCCCGCACCGCCTGTCGGTGCCATGGTGAATTCAACCTTGGCCCTGCTGGCCCTGATTGGCTCTGGCGACTTGCTGGGCCTGATGCCCGAGCAGATCGTGTCCCGCCCCCTGGGACAGGAGATCACACGCGTGCCCCTGGAAGAGCCGGGTCTGCCCCTGACGGTGGGCACCATCATCCGCAGCGGTTCGGTGGTGTCGCCAGCCATTCGCCAGTTCATCGCGCACCTGCAAAGGGCTGCGCACCAGTTGAACAAGCC
>JAIXXW010000089.1 GCA_027490555.1 Comamonadaceae bacterium
GCGATCGGGCCCTTTGGGCACCGGGTGTTCACCGATTCGGCGCCCGTGATGGAGGCCGAGCTGGCCACGCGCAGCGGCCTGGGCTGGCGTGGCAAGCACACCCTGGTGCTCAACCGCGAAGGGGGGTCGATGTTTTTCCTCGGCGAGTTGTTTGTGGACTTTCACCTGCCTGAAACCCCGGCCGTGACCTCGCACTGCGGCCAGTGCAGCGCCTGCATGGACGTGTGCCCGACGCAAGCCATTGTGGGGCCCTATCGGCTGGATGCTCGCCGCTGCATCGCCTACCTCACGATCGAACACGCCGGGCCGATCGACGAGGCGCTGCGCCCCCTGGTGGGCAACCGCATTTACGGCTGTGACGATTGCCAACTGGCTTGCCCCTGGAACAAATACGCCCAAAAGGCCTTGTTGCCGGACTGGCGGTCCCGGGAGGGCCTGGCCGATGGGGGCATTGCCGCGCTGCTGGCTTGGAGCGAGGCAGAGTTTTTGCACCGCACCGAGGGCAGTGCGATCCGCCGCATTGGCCACGCCCGGTGGCTGCGCAATCTGGCCCTGGCGGCGGGCAATGCGCTGGCGTCCCAAACCCTCGCACCGGGGCAGCGCGAGGCGCTGGTGGCGGCCCTGCGGGCGCACCAGGCGCACCCCGATCCGGTGGTGCAAGAGCAAGTGGCCTGGTCTTTGGCCAGAGCCTGAACAGCCCTGGCGCTCAGCCGCGCAGCACCCCGAGGGCCAGGGGCAAACTCAGCATGCCGGCCAGGGTCGACAGGGTCACCAGCGCCGCCACATACGGGCCGTTGTAGCCCATGCGCGCGGCCAGCACATAGCAGGTCGACGCCGTGGGCAGGGCCGAGAACGCCAGCAAGATGGTGGACTGCACCGTGTCGAGTTGGAACAGCACACACATGCCCAGGGCCAGCAGGGGCATGAGCAGGTGCTTGATCAGCAGCACACAGGCGCCCAGCAGCTTGCCCTGGCGCAAAGCGTCCAGCTGCATGCCGGCACCGGCGGCCATCAAGCCCAGGGCCAAAGAGGCCGAGCCAATGCGGCTGACGCTGGGCTCGATCCAGGCGGGTAGGCGAAAGCCCAGCAGGTTGGCCACCAAGCCGCTGGCCGTGGCGATGATCAAAGGGTTGCGCACCAGCTCCCGCAAGAGGCCGGTGTTGGCTTGCCGGGCCATGGGCCAGACCGCCCCGATGTTGAACAAGGGCACACAAAAACCGATCAGCACGGCGATCAGCAGCAGGCCCTGCGGTCCGGCCAGCCGTTCGGCCAAGGCCAGGCCGATGAAGGAGTTGAAGCGAAACGCCACCTGCGCACTGGCCGCGTGGTCACGCCGGTCCAGGCGTGGACCGATGACGGGCCAATACGGCAGGCTGTAGGACAACAAGATGGCGCAGGCCGCCAGGCTCAGGCCAGCGCCAATCAGGGCGGAGGCGGCCATCACATCGAGCGGGCTTTTCACGATCGAGTGGAACAGCAGCACCGGGAACAGGAAAAAATAAACCAGGCTTTCCACCTGCTGCCACACCGGGCGGTTCAAGGCGGTGAACCGGCAGATCAAATAGCCGCAAAGGATCAGGGAAAAATCCGGAAAAAGAAGTTCTGCGGTGTTCACTCGGCTAGGATAGCAAACACGCAAGATGGCCGCGTCCCCTGCATGTCACCTGTGTCACGGTGTTGGGCGCCTGGCGGGTCGGTGGTTTGTCCCTGGCCGGGCGGGGCATGTTTTTTTGTCTATGATCCTTCTCTCTTTTCAGGAGTTTTCTGCATGAAGCGTCGTCATTTTGTATCTGTGGCGGGTCTGGCCCTGAGCGCATTGGCCAGCGGTTCCGTCCTGGCCCAGGCCTATCCCAACAAGCCCATCAAACTGCAAGTGCCCTTCGCGCCGGGCGGTACCACCGACATCGTGGCCCGCGTGATTGCCGAACCGCTGGGCAAAATCCTGGGTCAAAGCGTGGTTGTGGAAAACAGGGCCGGCGGCGGCGGCGTGGTGGGTGCCACCGAGACCGCGCGTTCGGCACCCGATGGCTACAACCTGGGCATGGCAACGGTGTCCACCACGGCAGCCAACCCGGCCATCAACCCCAAAATCCCCTACAACGTCCTGACCGACTTCACTCCCATCATCAACATCGCAGCCACGCCGAATGTGATCGCGGTGCACCCGAGCTTTCCGGCCAAGGACTATGCCGGCTTTCTGGCCGAAGTGAAAAGGAACCCCGGGCGCTATTCCTATGCATCCTCGGGCACGGGTGGCATCGGCCACCTGCAAACCGAGCTGTGGAAGAGCCTGACCGGCACTTTCATCACCCACATTCCCTACCGGGGTGCGGGCCCAGCCCTCAACGACACGGTGGCCGGTCAGGTGCCCATCATTTTTGACAACCTGCCCTCGGCCTTGCCCTTCATCCAGTCCGGTCGTTTGGTGCCCATCGTGATCGCCGCCCCCCAGCGCCTGACCCAACTGCCGAACGTGCCCACCTTCAAGGAAGTGGGTCTGGAGCCGGTCAACCGCATGGCCTACTACGGCATCCTGGGCCCCAAGAACCTGCCCAAGGAAGTCATCGACAAAGTCAACGCCGGCGTGAAACGGGCGCTGCAGGATCCGGCAGTGACCAAGCGCATCCTGGACACCGGCTCTTTGGTGGTGGCCAATTCGCCGGAAGAATTCACCGCCCAGATCAAGGCCGAGTTCGAGGTCTACAAGAAAGTCGTTGACCAGCAAAAACTCAAGCTGGACTGACGCCAGTCCATGCACGAGGCCAGCCAGACTGCCATCGACCGATTCGCCGAGGCACTCTGGCTGGAAGACGGCTTGGCCACCAACACCCTGGCGGCCTACCGCCAGGACATGGCGCTGTACGCCCATTGGCTTTTTCTCACGCACGGCCTGTCCTTGCTGGACACGCTGGAGCACCACCTGCAGGACTATTTTGCCCAGCGGCACGGGCAAACCAAGGCCACCTCGGCCAACCGCAGACTCACCGTCTTCAAGCGTTTTTTCCGTTGGGCGCTCAGAGAGCGCCTGATCGCCGCCGATCCCACTTTGCGCATGCTGGCGGCCAAACAGGCGCTGCGTGTGCCCAAAACCCTGAGTGAATCGGACGTCGAGGCCTTGCTGAGCGCCCCGGATGTGGGCAGCACCTTGGGCCTGCGCGACCGCACCATGCTGGAGCTGATGTACGCCAGCGGTTTGCGTGTGAGCGAGCTGGTCGCGCTCAAGACCTTGCACCTGTCCTTGAACGAGGGCGTGCTGCGCATCATGGGCAAGGGCAGCAAAGAGCGCCTGGTGCCCTTTGGCGAGGAGGCACGTGCATGGCTGCAGCGCTACCTGGCCCAGGCCCGGCCGGCCCTGCTGGGCACGCGTCAGACCGAAGACCTGTTTGTCACCCGCAGCGGCCCCAAGCCGGGCACCGGCATGTCGCGCGTGATGTTCTGGAGCCTGGTCAAGCGCTACGCCATCGACGCCGGCATCACGGCGCCGCTGTCACCGCACACGCTGCGGCATGCGTTTGCCACCCATTTGCTCAACCACGGGGCCGACTTGCGGGCGGTGCAGATGCTGCTGGGCCATGCCGACATTTCGACCACCACGGTCTACACCCATGTGGCGCGCGAGCGGCTCAAGACCCTGCACGCGCAGCACCACCCCCGGGGTTGATCAAGCGATGGGCGTGACGGTGACCGCCACCTCCAGCGTGTGGGAGCCGCCACCTTGCAGCACGCCACGCAGGGGGGAGACATCGGCAAAGTCCCGGCCTACGGCCAGACGCACATAGTCTTCTCCGGGGCTGGCCCATCCGCAGCGGTGGTTGGTGGGGTCCAGGTCCAGCCAGCCCTGGCAGGGGTGGCTGGCCAATTCTGGCAAATACACCGAGGCCCAGGCGTGCGAGGCATCGCTGCCCACCAGGCGCGGCTGGCCCGGCGGCGCTTGGGTCAGCAGGTAGCCGCTGACATAACGGGCGGCCAAGCCCATCGAGCGCAGGCAGGCCACCAGGATGTGGGCAAAGTCCTGGCACACGCCGCGTTTGTCCTGCAAAGCCGTCAGGGCCGGCGTGTGGATGTCGGTGCTGGCAGGCGCGTAAAGAAAGTCACGGTGCATGCGGGCGCACAGTTCTGTGGCCGCTTGCACCAGGGGACGTCCGGGTGTGAAGCTGCTGTGCGCATAGGCCTGGAAGGCCGCATGCACCGGCGCATGGTGCGAGCCAAACACGAAAGTGCTGTGCACATCGCCAGCTTGGCCAGCCCGGTAGCGAAAGTGCTCGCGCACCGATTCCCAGCTTTGCGCGGGGCTGGGGGCTTGGAGGCTGCGGGTCTGCACCTCGCTGTGCGCTCGCACCAGCAGGCCGTCGTGCGGCTGCGTCAAGGCCCAATAGGCCCGGTGGTTCATGAAGGCATCCCTGTGCTGCCTCACCTGGGCTTCGGGTTCGATCTGCAGCACATGGTGGATCACCTGCTGGCAGGGCGTGTCGGCCGCTTGCAAATGCGCCACGTGCTGCGCGGTTTGCACCGGCGGAACGTAGCGGTAGCGGTTGTCGTGGGTGATGGCCAGGCGCATGCGGCGTGTCCAGCTCAGGCGTGAACGCTGTAGCGGGCTTGGCCGCTGTGGGTGAAAAACAGCGCACACAGCTGGTCCGACACCTCGCGGGCCGCAGCCTGGCAGTCCGCCAAGGTCTGCATCAGCGGCCAATCCAGGCCGGGTCCAGGGGCGCTGCCTGCGCTGGGCCCCAGGGCCTCGGGCCGCAGACCGACCAGGTCGGGAATCCGATCGGCCATGGACAAGGTCGCGCCTTCGGCCAGGTGGCCCATGCGCCGCAGGCGCGCGCGCAGCGTCTGCGCCACCCAGCCCAGGGAGCGGGGGTTGTCCGAGTCGGTCACCAGCAGCTCCATCAGCGCGTGCGGCGTGCGGCTTTGCTGGTACTGGGCATGGAAGCTGATGGTGCTGTCAAACAATTCCAGCACCGCGTCAAAGCCGGCTTGCTCGGCCAGCAAGCCATGGCGCAAAGCCTCACCCAGTGCCCCGCAGAGGAATTCAAGGCGCTCGATGTGGCGGCCCATGGACAGCAAACGCCAGCCGTCGTCGCGGCTCATCCGGTCGGTTTGCGCGCCCGTCAGGGCGGCCAGCATCTGGCTGGTGTCGGCCAGCAGGCTTTGCACCGCGAGGGATTCGGGCAGGGCCGTCAGGTGGGCCAGGTCGCTGCCACCGGTGGGCTGGAAAAAGCGCGCCTGGGCTTGTTCGAGCAAGCGCCAGTGTTCGGGCGACAAGCGCTCCCGCACGGCGGCGGCGGCCAGGCACACCGCGCGCAGGTTGAAGCCCACGCTGGTGGCCATCTCGCGGTCCCACAGGCCGGCGATCAGGGCGCGCTCAAAGACGCGGTGCGCCTGTGCAGCCCCAGGCACGCCCGCCCGCACCAGGCCATGGCGCTGGGCCAGCTGGGTGATGGCATCGAGCAAACAGGGCAGGCGCTGGTTTTCACTGCCCAGCACCTCCAGGCCCAGGCGCACCAGGCGCAAGGTGTTTTCGGTGCGCTCGGTGTAGCGGCCCATCCAGAACAGGTTTTCGCCGGCGCGGCTGGTGACCAGGCGTTCACGCCGGGCAGCGGGGCCTGCAGGCAGGCTGGGGCCCGTTGCGGGCGGCTGGCCGGTCGATGGCACCCAGACATCGGCACTGGAGCCCCCGCGCTGCATCGAGGCCATGCCGCTGCGGCTGCCCAGCCGCGCCAGACCGCCAGGCAGCACCTGCCAGCCGTCCCGGCCATCGGCCACGGCAAACACGCGCAGCACCACAGGGCGGGTCTGGATGCCGGCCTGGCCATCGGCACCCGTTTGCCAGACCGGTTGGTGCGACAAAGGCAAGAAGGACTGTAGGGTGTGGGCATCGGGGTCGCGCGCGATGCGGCCGGCCCATTCGTCCAGCTCACGGGGCGACAGGGTGTGGCCCAGCACGGGCTCGAAACTCTGGCGGTCGGTGTGGTCGGGGTAGGTGGGCTTGATCACGCAGTGGCGCATGCGCGGCAGCACGTCTTGCCATGCCGCCGCTTCACCGCACCACCAGCTGGGGATGGCCGGCAGCTGCAACGCTTCGCCGAGCAGTTCACGCGCGAGTGCGGGCATGAAGCCCAGCAGGGCGTTCGATTCGAGGAAGCCGGAGCCGGGGGTATTGGCCACCAGCAGGTGGCCCTGGCGCACGACCTGCAGCAGGCCCGCCACACCCAGCGTGGAGTCGGCCCGCAGCTCGAGCGGGTCGAGCCAGGCGTCGTCCACCCGTTTGAGCAGGCCGTGCACGGGTTGCAAGCCCTGCAGGGTTTTGAGGTACAGCTTTTCATCCCGGACCGTCAGGTCCTGGCCCTGAACCAGACTCAGGCCCAGGTGGCGGGCCAGGTAGGCGTGTTCGAAATAGGTTTCGTTGTAAGGCCCGGGGGTGAGCAGGGCGATGTGGGCCGAGGCCCCGGCCGGGCTGCGCGCCTTCATGCCATCGACCAGGCAGCGGTAGGTGTGGGCCAGCTGCTGGACCGGAAAGGATTCGAAGGCCTGGGGGAACAGGCGCGAGACGATCTGCCGGTTCTCCAGCAGGTAACCCAGGCCCGAGGGCGCTTGGGTGCGCTGCGACATCAGCCACCAGCAGCCATCGGGGCCACGGGCCAGGTCGAAGGCGGCCAGCGACAGGTAACGCCCACCCACCGGGGCCACGCCCTGCATCCCCGGCAGGTAGGCGGGGTGGCCTTGCACCAGGGCAGCGGGCAATTGTCCTGTGCGCACCAGGTGTTGTGGCCCATAGGCATCGGCCATGATGCGTTCGAGCAGCCGCATGCGCTGCACCACACCGGCTTCGATGCCTTGCCAGTCGGCCGGGTCCAGCAGCAGCGGAAACAGGTCCAGCGACCAGGGCCGCTGGGCGGCGTCGGTCGCGGCGTACACGTTGTAGGTGATGCCGTTGTCGCGCACCTGGCTTTGCAGGTTGGCCATGGGGGTGTTCAGCGATGCGGGGTGGGGCGAGCCGGCCAGGTCCATGGCCGCCGCAAAGGCCTGCCAAGCGGGGCTCAGGCCCTGGCCCTTGCCCAGGCTCTGGCCATTTGGGGGCGGCTGACCTGGCTTGGCGGCCAGCTGGCCCCTCAGCTCGTCCCAGTGTCCCTGGGGCGGGCACTCTGGCGCCGAGGCCAGCCAAGCCCATGGGGCGGGTTCAGGCGCGCGGTCCGGCTGTTGAGGGGTCTCGGGCATCGGGCCATTGTCGCTGATCACACCCGCCGCAAATCCAGGGTATGGGGAAACTCGGGACTGGCGTGCAGCTGGGCATTGGCCGGCAGGTGCGCCAGACCTGGCTGGCTGCCCGGCGTGTGGCCCATGCGGAAAAAGCGGGCCAGGCGCCGGCTTTCGGCCTCGTAGGCATTGACCGGGTAGGTGTCGTAATGGCGGCCACCGGGGTGCACCACATGGTATTGGCAGCCGCCCAGCGCGCGTTGCATCCAGGTGTCCACCAGGTCCACGGTCAGCGGGGCGTGCACGCCGATGCCCGGGTGCAAAGAAGACGGTGGGTTCCAGGCCTTGTACCGCACGCTGGCCACGAAGGTGCCCACCACGCCCGTGGGTTGCAGGGGCAGGGGGTGGCCGTTCACCGTCACGGTGTGGCGCGCGGGGTTGATGCCCGTCACATGCACCTCGATGCGCTCCAGGGACGAATCCACATAGCGGGCCGTGCCACCGGCGCTGCTTTCCTCGCCCATGACGTGCCAAGGCTCCAGCGCGTGGCGCAGGGTCATGACCACGCCATCGACCTGGAGCTGCCCCACCAGCGGAAAGCGGAATTCAAAATGCGGCGCAAACCAGCTCGGGTCAAAGCCAAAGCCTGCACCGCGCAACTCGCCCAGCACATCGTCAAAATCCTGGCGGATCCAGTGCGGCAGCATGAAGCGGTCGTGCAGCTCTGTGCCCCAGCGCGTCACTGGCGCTTGGTAGGGTGTGTCCCAAAAGCGTGCCACCAGTGCGCGCAACAGCAGCTGCTGCACGATGCTCATGCGCGCGTGCGGCGGCATCTCGAAAGCCCGCAGCTCCAGCAGACCCAGCCGCCCGGTGCTGCTGTCTGGCGAGTACAGCTTGTCGATGCAAAACTCGCTGCGGTGGGTGTTGCCGGTCACATCGACCAGGATGTTGCGCAGGGTGCGGTCCACCAGCCATGGCGGCATGTAGGGGGCCATGTTGCCGGTGGCGTCTGGCGCAGCTGGGGACGGCCCGGCGGGGCCATGCACCTGGCGCTGGCGCATGATCTCGCGCAAGGCGATCTCCAGCTCGTAGACCTGGTCGTTGCGCGCTTCGTCCACGCGCGGGGCCTGGCTGGTGGGGCCGATGAACATGCCGCTGAACAAATAGCTCAGGCTGGGGTGGTTGTGCCAGTAAAGGATCAGACTGGCGAGCAATTCTGGGCGCCGCAAAAACGGGCTGTCGGCGGGCGTGGCCCCGCCCAGCACCAGGTGGTTGCCGCCGCCTGTGCCGGTGTGGCGGCCGTCGGTCATGAACTTCTCGGCAGACAGGCGCGTCTCGAAGGCGGCCTGGTACAAGCTCTCGGTGTGCCGGACCAGTTCCTGCCAGTTGTGGGCGGGGTGGATGTTGACCTCGATCACGCCGGGGTCGGGGGTGATTTGCAAGACTTTCAGCCTCGGGTCGCGGGGCGGTGGGTAGCCTTCCAATACGACTTTCATGCCCAGCTCGCGGGCCGTGGCCTCCACCGCGCTGACCAGGGCCAGGTAGTCTTCCAGGCGGACCAGGGGCGGCATGAACACATACAGCACACCCGAAGGGCGGCCACTGGCCTGGGCCATGGCTTCGGCCTGGGGCCCATCGGCTCGGCTCGGGTCGCGCACCTCCACACACAAGGCGGTGCGCACCACGGCCGTGGCGCATGCCGAGGCAGCTGGCTGCGCAGGCCGGGTGGCCTCGGCCTGTGCGGCGCTGGCCGCCACGGGCGGGCCCCAGGGCTGGGCTTGTAGCCGTGTTGAGGTGGCAGGCAGCTCGCCCCGGGGGGCGAAGGGGTCGGGCCCGATCGGGGTATCAAAGGCGTTCGCCTCGGCCCAGGGCAGCGCGTCCAGCGGCAAACGCCAGCCCATCGGGGAGTCGCCCGGCAGCAGGTACAGGCGTTCGTCACGCACACACCAGGGGCTGGTTTGCCAGACCGAGTGGGCCGGGTTGCCGGTGTCCACCGCTTGCAGGGGCAGCACATGGCCCACCACCTGGCCCAGCCCCTGGCCGAACACGCGGCGCAGGCGCATGCGCTCCATCGCGTCGTCCAGCCTGGATGCCAAGGGGTCCACATTGACCGGCAGGCGGCTTTCGCGCCACAGGTAGTACCAGGTGTCCTCATAGCCGGGCAGCACAGTGTCCGTGGTCAGACCGAGCTGCTGCGCCAGGGTGTGGATGAAGCGCCGGGCATCCTCAGCGGTGTGGCCACCCGGTGCGCGTTCATCGGCCAACAGCGCGGGGTCTTGCCAGCAGGGCTGGCCGTCGGTGCGCCAATGCATCGACAGGGCCCAGCGCGGCAAGGGCTCGCCCGGGTACCACTTGCCCTGACCCAAATGCAAAAAACCGCCCTGGCCGAATGTCCGGCGCAACTTGTGCAGCAGTTCGGTGGCCAGGCCCCGTTTGCTGGGTCCCAAGGCTTCGGTGTTCCATTCGGCCCCTTCACGGTCCTGCGTGGACACAAAAGTGGGTTCACCGCCCATGGTCAGGCGCACATCCTGCGCCCGCAGTTGTGCGTCCACCTGTTCGCCCAGTTGCAGCACCTGGGCCCATTGCGCCTCGCTGTAGGGCTGGGTCACGCGCGGTGATTCGAGGATGCGGCTGACCTTCATCTCGTGGCTGAACTCGACCTCGGCCCGGTCCATCCGCCCTTCGATCGGGGCGGCCGACGAGGGCTGGGGTGTGCAGGCCAGCGGGATGTGGCCTTCACCGGCCAGCAGACCCGAGGTCGGGTCCAGCCCGATCCAGCCCGCGCCGGGCAGGTACACCTCGCACCAGGCGTGCAGGTCGGTGAAGTCGACCTCGGTGCCACTGGGGCCATCGAGCGATTTCTGATCCGGGGCCAGCTGGATCAGGTAGCCCGAGACAAAACGGGCAGCGATGCGCATGTGCCGGAACAACTGCACCAAGAGCCAGGCCGAGTCGCGGCAGGAGCCACTTTTCAAAATCAGCGTTTCTTCCGGGCTTTGCACCCCGGGTGCCATGCGGATGGTGTAACGGATGTCCTGGTGCAGGCGTTGGTTGACCTGCACCAGGAAGTCGATGGTGCGCTGGCGCTGGCGGTTCAGGCCGAGCAGGTAGGCCCGGAACAGCGGGGTGGGTGGGCCGGGCTGCAGATAGGGCTGGAGTTCCTCGCGCAGCGTGTCCGCGTACTCGAAAGGCACTTCCTCGGCCGAGGGCTCCAGAAAAAAATCAAAGGGGTTGTACACGGCCATCTCGGTGACCATGTCCACCGTGACCTGGAAGGTGTGGGTTTTTTCGGGAAAGACCAGCCGCGCCTGGTGGTTGGCGAAGGGGTCCTGTTGCCAATTGATGAAATGCGCCGCAGGCTCGACCTGCAGGCTGTAGCTCAGGATGCGGCTGCGGCTGTGCGGTGCCGGTCGCAAACGCACGATGTGGGGCCCCAGTTGCACCGGCCGGTCGTAGCGGTAGTGGGTGACGTGGTGCAAGGCAACTTGTATCGACATAGGGGTGACAGCGCAACAGGGGCTGCACGCATGACAAATGCAGCTTGGGCGTTTACAACAAGCAAGACACGCGCCATGCCAGCCCCTGCCCGGTGTTCTCCAGGGGCCTGTCAGGCGCGGCCTGCAGGTGGGCCCAGACCCGCCGCTTCCACCCCCAGCCAACCAGGGAGGCTGCCATGCAAGCACATCGCCGTGCAGGCCAGGCACGGATGCACGCCTGCCCCAGGGGCGGGCGCTGAGGATGGCCATGGCCTGGGCACGGGTGCTGGCGGCAGGCTTGCTGGCCTGGTGCCTGGGTGTGGCTGGGCAGTTGCAACAACAGGCCTTGTGGCCAGTGGCCCTGTATGGGCTGGTGTTGGCGCTGGCCTGCATGGGGGGCTGGGCCTTGCGGCGTGGCGCCTGGCGCGGGTGGGCCCAGATGCTGGCCTGGGCCGTCGTGTGGGCCTTGGCGGGATTTGCCGTGACCGGCTTGCACGCCCAGTCGCGCGCGATGGCGATCGCGCCGGCGCTGGAGGGACAGGACCTGGACGTGGTCGGGGTGGTCCAGGCCATGCCGCAGCGGCAAGACCTGGGCTGGCGGTTTCGCTTTCGCATTGAGCAGGCCTGGCGTGTGGACGCTTCGGGAGACTTGCAGCCTGTGGCGGTGTCACGGGATGTGCCGGCCCGGGTCTACCTGGGCTGGTATGGGCAAGAGGGCCGGCATGACAGCGGCTGGAACCTGTCGGCTTTGCCCGAGCCGGTTCAGGCCGGCGAGCGCTGGCGCTTGCGCGTGCGCCTGAAAGCGCCCCACGGGCAGATGAACCCGCGTGGCTTTGACTACGAGCTGTGGCTGTGGGAGCAGGGCCTGCGCGCCACCGGCCATGTGCGCACACGCGCCAAGGACCCGCCACCGCAGCGGCTGGCCAGCACCGGATGGCATCCGATCGAGGGCTGGCGCCAGCGCGTGCGCGAAGACCTGTTGACGCATGTGTCCGGGCCGGGAGCCGATGCCGAGGCGGCCAGACGTGCCGGTGTGCTGGCCGCCTTGGTGGTGGGGGACCAGGCCGCCATCGACCGCAGCGACTGGGATGTGTTCAGGGCCACGGGCGTGGCCCATCTGATGAGCATTTCGGGCCTGCATGTGACCATGTTCGCCTGGTTGGCGTCGGTCTGCGTGGGCGGCCTCTGGCGGCGCTCGGCCCTGTGGGGCTTTGCCGGCCCGCTGCATTGGCCTGCGGTGCACGTCGGGGCCGTGGCAGGCTTGGTGCTGGCGGGTGTGTACGCCTTGTTCAGCGGTTGGGGCTTGCCTGCACAACGCACCTGGCTGATGTTGCTGGTGGTGGTGGTGCTCAGGTTGTCGGCGCGGCACTGGCCTGGGGCCCTGGTCTGGCTGACGGCATGCGCCGTGGTCCTGGTCTGGGACCCGTGGGCCCTGTTACAGCCCGGCTTTTGGTTGAGTTTTGTGGCGGTGGGCGTGCTGATGGCCGCAGACCCGAACGGTGAGCGCCGGGCAGGGGTGGCACCCGCAGCGCCAGCGGGCCATGCACCGAGATGGCGTGAGCCTGCACGCGAGCCGATCGATTTGCACCGAAACGGTGCGACATGGCGCGCCGCCGGGGCCTCGTGGCTTGGGCAACGCCTGGGGGCCTTGCTGCGCGAGCAGGCCACGGTCAGCCTGGCCTTGGCCCCCTTGACCTTGCTGTTTTTTGGCCAGGTGTCGCTGGTGGGTTTGTTGGCCAACCTGCTGGCCATCCCCTGGGTCACCCTGGTGGTCACGCCATTGGCCATGCTGGGGATGCTGGGCGCCGGGTTTTGGGACCTGGCCTCCTGGGCCTTGCTGCCCTTGTCGATTCTGTTGGGCGTGCTGTCCGACTGGCCGCTGGCCAGCCTGACACGGCCCATGTCCCCCTGGGGCCTGGCCATGCTGTCGCTGCTCGGGGCCTGGGGTCTGGTGTGGCGTGTGCCCTGGTCCTGGAAGCTCTTGTGTTTGCCCTTGCTGTGGCCGGTGCTGTTTTGGTCAGCGCCGCGCCCGGTGCATGGCCAGTTCGAATTGCTGGCCGCAGACGTCGGGCAGGGCAATGCGGTCTTGGTGCGCACCGCCCGGCACAGCCTGTTGTACGACGCTGGGCCGCGCTACTCGGCAGAAAGCGATGCCGGGCACCGCGTGCTGGTGCCTTTGCTGGCCCAGATGGGCGAGCGCCTGGATGTGCTGATGCTCAGCCACCGCGACAGCGACCACACGGGCGGTGCGGCCGCGGTGCTGGCCATGCAACA